>SCPW01000189.1 GCA_004298605.1 Gallionella sp. | reverse complement strand
TGGTCGAATTCATGCGCGAACTGGCGCAACGCGCGCGACCGTTCGCGGAAAAAGATTTGTCCGAACTGCACGGATTCGCGAGAACAGAACTGGGCATAGATGACTTGCAGTCCTGGGACATCGGCTATGCCAGCGAAAAGCTGCGCGAAAAGCAATACGCTTTTTCCGAGCAGGAAGTAAAACTGTATTTCCCGGAAGATGCCGTGTTGCCCGGCATGTTCAAGCTGGTCGAAACGCTGTACGGCCTGCAAATCAAGGCAGCCATTGCCCCGGTCTGGCATGAAGACGTGCGCTTTTTCGACATCCGCGACGCGCGGGGGCAACTGGTCGGCCAGTTCTATCTCGACATGTATGCGCGCGGCAGCAAGCGGGGCGGCGCATGGATGGATGATGTGATCGCGCGCCGCCGTCTGGCTTCCGGTGGCATTCAAACGCCAGTCGCTTATCTGAATTGCAACTTTTCCGCGCCGGTGGGCGGCAAGCCCGCCGTGTTCACCCACGATGAAGTGATCACGCTGTTCCACGAATTCGGCCACGGCCTGCATCACCTGCTCACCGAAGTGGAAGACCTCGCCGTGTCCGGCATCAGCGGCGTGGAATGGGATGCGGTGGAGTTGCCCAGCCAGTTCATGGAAAACTTCTGCTGGGAATGGGATGTGGTGCATGGCATGACGCGCCATGCCAACACCGGTGCGGCGTTGCCGCGCGAATTGTTCGACAAAATGCTCGCCGCAAAGAATTTCCAGAGCGGGCTGCAAACGCTGCGCCAGATCGAATTCGCGCTGTTCGATATGTTGATGCACAGCGACTTTGAACCGGGCGGCGGCAAAACAATATTACAGTTGCTCGACGAAGTGCGTGCGGAAGTCGCGGTGCTGATCCCGCCCGCGTTTCACCGTTTTCCGCACAGCTTTTCGCATATTTTTGCCGGCGGTTACGCGGCGGGCTATTACAGCTACAAGTGGGCGGAAGTGCTGTCCGCCGATGCGTACAGTTTGTTTGAAGAGCACGGCGTGCTGAACCCCGATGTGGGCGCGCGCTTCCGCAGCGAGATACTGGCGATGGGCGGCAGCCGCGACGCGATGGACTCGTTCAGCGCGTTTCGCGGGCGCGAACCCAGCATCGACGCGCTGTTGCGGCATAACGGGCTGCTGGAAACTTCTTGAGGTGGCAAGATGAAATGCATGGTTTTGCTGTTGATTTGTATCGCGCTCATGCCGCTGGGTGCGCAGGCTGGCAAGCTTTATCGCTGGGTGGACGCGAATGGCAAGGTGCATTACGGCGATGCGCCTCCGCCCGATGCGATACAAATTGAAACGAAAAAACTTTCTGACGCCGCTGCGCCGAATCAGGATATGCCTTACGAGACGCGCCTCGCGCAACAGAATTTCCCGGTGACGTTGTATGTCGCGGATAACTGTGTTGACGCGTGCAATCAGGCGCGTAATTTGTTGGTCAAACGCGGCATCCCATTCAGCGAAAAATCCCTGAAAACTCAGGAGGAAATCGATGCGCTCAAAAAACTTTCCGGCAGCGATGGCCTGCCCACGCTCGCGGTGGGCAAAAATTACCTGAAAGGTTTTCAGGAAAAACAATGGCACAGCGAACTCGATATCGCGGGCTACCCGAAAACATCGACATACCGCGCGCCTGCGGTTCCCGCCGCCGCAAGCCAACCCGCACCGGCCCAGCCTGCCGCCAGATGAAGCTGGCAACCTGGAACGCCAATGGTCGTTCAAGTGTTCTCGCCTCTTTATCATGATCGGTATGCACCGATTGGCAATGCCATCCTGCGCTGATTGCCCCATTCGTTTGCTATAGGCCACAAAGCCTTATCCGCAGGACGGCTAAGGCTAAAAGAGTGTTATTCTTGCAACGTGATTTTGTATGCAATTTCCTTCTGCGTATAGAATTTACCAATTACTTTAGAGTATCGAATAATCTAAATATAAAACCCGAGATGAACGCTGAAACACATCGCCAGTTGGCTGGCTTTATCTGGCAGATATGTAACTTGCTGCGCGGTCCTTACAAGCGCAACGAATACCGCAAAGTCATCCTGCCGCTCACTGTACTGCGCCGTTTCGATTGTCTGCTTGCACCGACCAAATCTCAAGCGCTGGTGGCCTTCAAGGAATTCAAGGGCAAGCCGGAAAGTATCATTCGCAGCAAGATGAATGCTGCGACCGGCTACCCGTTCTACAATTTGTCCAAACTCGAATTTGCGCCATCCCGGAAAGATCGTAATTCACTGCTGGATGACCCGGGCAACCTCGCGCCCAATCTCAATAGCTACATCAACGGCTTCTCGCCCAACGTGCGCGCTATCATGGAACGCTTTGCTTTCGATCAGCAGATTGCCAAGATGGCTGACAAAAATCTGCTGTTCAACGTCATAAAGGAATTCACGAAAATTGACTTATCGTTCGAGCGCATCGACAGCATGCAGATGGGCTATGTCTTCGAAGAACTGATACGCATCGGCGCAGAGCAATCGAACGAAGAAGCCGGAGAGCACTTCACACCGCGCGAGGTCATCAAGCTGATGGTCAACCTGTTGCTGTCTCCCGAGCAGGATTTGCGCCGTAGCCATGTCGTAAAAACCATCTACGACCCGGCCTGCGGTACGGGCGGAATGCTCTCGGTGGCCGAACAATACATTCTCAAGCTCAATAACAAAGCAAACCCGCTGCTCTACGGCCAAGACTGGAACGACGAAGCGTGGGCTGTTTGCCGCGCCGACATGCTCATTAAAGGCGAGGAGGCCGACAACATCGCGCAAGGCGATACCTTCACTAAGGACGCCTTTGCGCGCGACGAACAAGGCCAGAAACGCACCTTCGATTACATGCTGGCCAATCCGCCGTTTGGCGTGGAGTGGAAGCAGCAGCAGCGCTATATCGAGCACGAGCGCGACTCGCTCGGTTACCAAGGCCGCTTCGGCGCCGGCACGCCGCGCATCAACGACGGTGCATTGCTCTTTTTGCAGCACATGATCGACAAGATGCGCCCCCCTAAAGACGGCGGCAGCCGCATCGGCATCGTCTTCAACGGTTCGCCGTTATTCACCGGAGACGCGGGCAGCGGCGAATCGGAAATCCGCCGCTGGATCATCGAAAACGATTGGCTGGAAGCCGTCGTCGCGCTGCCCGAGCAGCTCTTTTACAACACCGGCATCAGCACCTACATCTGGGTGCTCACCAACCACAAGGAGAAACACCGCAAAGGCAAAGTGCAGCTCATCGACGCCCGCAACCACTGGGTGCAGATGGAAAAAAGTCTGGGGAACAAGCGCCGCCGCATCGGCGATCCAACGGACAACAAGCCCAAAGACCCGGACTACCTCAGCGACATCACCAGCCTGCACGGCCAATTCCAGGAAAAGGGCAAAGACACTCGCTGGGTGTTGTTCGACAAGGACGGCAAGATCGTCTCAGTAACCAACGTAGCGTCCACCAATGACGCACCAAGAGATCAAACATGGAAACAGCTCGTCGTCAACAAAGTCTTCGACAACGAAGATTTCGGCTACCACAAGATCACGATTGAGCGCCCGTTGCGTCTGAACTTTCACGCCACAGCGGAGCGCATCGAACGGCTGGAAACCGAAACCGCGTTCAAGAATCTCGCCGGCAGCACCAGGAAAGATGAAGCCGCGCGCCTGATCGACATCGCCGCCGGTGAAAAACGCCAGCAACAAATCCGCGAACTGCTGGCCGCATTCGCCAAGCGCCACCACGAGATGATCAAGGATCGCAAGCTCTTCCTGCAAGCGCTCAAACCCATCGACAGCGAGCTCGGCACGCACCTGTCCTCCGCCGAACTCAAGGCCGTGGTCAGTGCGCTTGGCGAGCGCGACGAAACCGCCGAAATTTGCCGCAACAGGGAAGGCCTGCCCGAACCCGACCCCAATTTGCGCGACACCGAAAACGTGCCGCTGAAGGAAAGCATCCAGGCCTACTTCGAGCGCGAAGTGCTGCCCCATGTGCCCGATGCCTGGATCGATCACAGCAAAACCAAAGTCGGCTACGAAATACCGCTTAACCGCCACTTCTACCGCTATGAGCCACCGCGCGAATTGGCGTTGATCGAAGACGAAATCAAGGCGCTGGAGGAAGACATCATGAGACTACTCAAGGAAGTCACCGCGTGAGCAAGTTAACCTCAGCACAAGGCCAGCCATCCGCAAGTTTGCTGGCGGATATTCGCGCGCTCATCGAGCAGGCGCAGCAGCAAACCGTCGTCGCCGTTAATGCCGGGCTCACGATCATGTACTGGCGTATCGGCCAACGCATTCACGCAGAAGTGCTGGGCGGCGAGCGTGCCGCCTATGGCGAGCAGATTGTCGCCACACTGTCACGACAATTGGTTTCCGAATACGGGCGCGGCTTTGCCGAGAAAAACCTGCGGCGCATGGTGCAATTTGCACAAGCCTATCCGGACGAAGCAATCGTCGTGACACTGTTACGACAATTGAGCTGGAGCCACTTTCTGGCGATCCTCCCGCTCAACAAACCCTTTCAGCGCGACTTCTACGCCGAAATGTGCCGTATCGAAGGCTGGAGCGTGCGCACCCTGCGCGAACGTATCGGCTCCATGCTTTACGAGCGCACCGCGCTTTCCAAAAAACCCGACGACCTCATCCGCCAGGAACTGGCAACCCTGCGCAGCCAAAGCGAAATCGCACCGGCGCTGGTGCTCAAAGACCCGTATCTGCTGGATTTTCTCGGCCTCACCGACCGCTTTCTGGAGCGCGACCTCGAAGACGCCATCCTGCGCGAGCTGGAAACTTT
>SCPW01000188.1 GCA_004298605.1 Gallionella sp. | reverse complement strand
CTGCGGCGTGCAGCGCCTTGAGTTGCGCGGTAGTCATCATCAAGTCGTCCGGCAACGGAATATCGCTGACTATGCGCGCCAATTCGGCCACCCTCTCTTCCCGTTGATCCAGAGGCAGGTATTTTACCTTTGGCAGTATCTTGTTGATGGCGTTGCGCTTGCCTTGTGGGCTGGTCACGTCATGCAGGCCCAACCCCAGAGCGTCAAGGTTGATCTCGCCGCCACGGCTGTGGCGGATGGCCTCGATCACCGTGTCGTTGAACATGCGGCCACCGTTGAGATAAGCCGTGGCGATGAAGAATGTGGCATTCAAACCGTATTTTTGCAGGATGGGCAAAGCCAGCGTCACGTTATCCGCATAGCCGTCATCAAAGGTAATGCAGGCCGCCCGTGCGGGCAGCGTGCCAGCCTTGAGCCGCGCCACAGCTTCGGGCAGGGGCAGCACGTTGAACACCCGTTTGAGCCGCGACATCTGGGCGTCAAACCGCCCTGCCGTGACCTCGTTTGGAAAGATGGCGTCCACCTCCGGCAGCACCCGGTGATAGATCAATATAGTCAGGCGGGCGTTGGGGCCGGCGGGCGAAAGCCTGGAGCCGATGGCGCGGTAGAGTAAATCGAGGGGCATGGAGTTGGCCGGTTTGGTGTCAGGTTACCCGTTTTGCCAAGCCGGATGGCTGAGGTTTTTTGAGCGCTACCGTAATACTGGGCAGCAACAATCCCAGGCTGGTGCCCAATGCAAGGCTGGCTACCCTGAACAAGCGCAGCAGGGCGTATTTCCGCGGTGGGGTGATTTGCCGCTTCGCCGCCAGAAGGCTGTTGTCGCCGTCGCTGCGATCCAGATTTTCGTAACGTTCCAAGCGGCGAAGCAGGCGCCAGGGGCTCAGGCCGCGCATGAAATCGGGCGACATCTTCCGGATGATCGGATCCAGGGTGCGCGGCAAGTAATTGACCAGCCAAGCCCGGCTGTGTACCTCTCTGGGCCACAACCCGCTGCTCGTGCCCAGAACGAACAGGATGCCGCCCGCTTTCAGGACACGGTCTATCTCGCCAAGCACGCTGTCGAGGTGGTCGTCATGGACGTATTCCAGCACGCTGTTGCAAACCACCAGGTCGAAGGCATTATCCGCAAAAGGGAGCTTGCGGGTGTCGGCGACATGCAGGAATTCGACGTGCTCCGGCACGCCATGCGCCCTGGCATTGGCTCTGGCGATATCCACGTAATCCGGGTTGATGTCGATGGCGGTGACCTCACCCCCCATGGACGCCAGCATGATCGAGCTCGCCCCAAGGTTGCAGCCGAATTCGAGCACCCTGCTGCCCGGCGCGGGCAGCCCCTTTGCCATGAAGTAGGGGCGCGCCCGCTCCCAGGACATCGAGACATAATCCCGCACCCAGGGATCGGCAGGATCGAGGTTTGCCGCAACAACTTTATCGAGAAATTCCGCATGGGCAGACTTGTCGACGATGGTGGGCTTTACTGCTTGCATGAATGGTGGATTCAACTCTGAATTGCAACTTTCGTAAGTGTATTATGCGTCATAATTCCCCGTGAAATAATAATGAAGATCGGAAGCATTGTCCAAGAACGCAAAGAATTTGCCATCACTTATACGGCTTGCCCCGAAAATCATCTTCCCAAATTATAAATGCTGCACCCGGGCGAAACCGCATGGATGGGCGTCCCTCGCCTGAAGGCGGAGGCTCCCTTCAACCCCGCAACGGCATGCCACGACCAATCATGACCTACGACCATTCTTCGCGCCACAGTCCTGGTATCCGGATCGCCCCATCCGAGGCTTCCACCCTCCCCTGGTGGCTGCTCTATGTTTGCTTTGTCATTTACGGGAGCCTGGTGCCCCTGGATTTTCATCCGCGTTCCTGGGATCAGGCATGGGAGATGTTCCGGCACATCAGGCTGCTCGACGTCGGCACCCAAGGGCGCGCAGACTGGGTCGCGAACGGCGTGCTCTACGTGCCCGTCGGTTTCCTCACCGCCACCCTGTTCACGCGCTTCAAGACGAGCCGCACCCTTGTCCTGGCGCTCATCGGTTCGCTTCTGTTTTCGTTCACCCTGGCCGTGGCAATTGAATTTTCGCAACTATTTTTCCCGTCCCGGACGGTATCCATCAACGATGTCATTGCCGAATTTTTCGGCAGCATCCTGGGAGCGGTTTTTGCGGCGCGCTGGTCGGGCCGGTTCAGGTCGTTCCTCTCCACGCTGATGGGAAACCCGGATCGCCTGGTTGTCCACCTGCTGAAAGCATACGCCATTGGCTACATCGCGTTCAGCCTGTTTCCCTACGATTTTCTGGTATCGGCATCCGAGCTCGAATGGAAGCTCCACTCGGATGGCTGGGGATGGCTGGCAGCGGCTGAGCCCGCGCGCGGCAGCATCGCGCTTTCCCTTGCCAAGCTGTTTGCGGAAACCTTTGCCGTCGCCCCCTTGGGTTTGATACTCTGCCAACTGACAACCGGGCGGCGCCCCTGGTCCCACACGCGCGCATTCCTCTCTGGCGCGGCTCTCGGGCTGATTGTCGAGATTGCCCAATTTTTCATCGTTTCCGGCATCAGCCAGGGTCTTTCCGTGCTCACGCGCGCGATGGGAATCTACCTGGGCGCACTGCTTTGGCGCCACCGCACACGTTTGCGCTCGCCGCGCCTGGCGATCAGATTCAGGCGATTCGGCTTGCCCATGAGTATCCTTTATCTGATTGCCTTGGCTGCGGCAAATGGCTGGTTCGACCATCGCCGGGTAGGCATCGGCTCCGCCATGAACGCCTTCGATGGCATTCATTTTCTCCCCTTCTACTACCATTACTACACGACGGAACAGGCTGCGCTGTTGAGCCTGGTATCCGTATGCCTGATGTATGCGCCTATCGGAATCCTGGCCTGGGCATACCGCAACCCTCCCGGGCTGGCGATGTTGGCGGCAACGCTGCTGGCCGGATTCATGGAAACGGGCAAGCTGCTCCTCGAAAA
>SCPW01000187.1 GCA_004298605.1 Gallionella sp. | reverse complement strand
TAGAGCTCGCCGAAATCCAGTTGCTTGCGCTTCATTTTGTTGATGATGCTGTAGATGTGCTTGGGGCGACCGGTCACTTCGGCATGGATACCGGCCCGGCTTAACGCCCGCTGCAACTGCGACAACACATCGGCGATATATTGCTCGCGATCCACTCTGCGTTCGTCCAGCAACCGGGCAACTTTTTTGTATAACTCCGGCTCCAGATAGCGCACCGAAAGGTCTTCCAGCTCCCACTTGATTTGCCATACGCCAAGGCGGTTGGCCAGCGGCGCAAAAATACTTCTGGTCTCCTGCGCGATCCGTTTCTGCTGCTCTGTGCTGGCACCGGAAAGGCAACGCAGCGTCTGGGTGCGTTCGGCGAGTTTGATCAGCACCACGCGAATGTCTTGCACCATCGCCAGCAGCATCTTGCGCAGGCTTTCGATCTGCTGGTGGTGTTCGTTTTTTTCTTTCTTGTCCGGGACGCGCATTTCGCTGAATTGCTGTATCTGTTCCATGCGCGAAATGCCTTCGACCAACATTTTCACATTAGCGCCAAAACGCGTTTCCAGCGTTGCAGCCCAGTCATTCAGATACTCGGGCACCGCATGCAGAATGGTGGCGGCGATCGTCTCAAAATCCATGTTCATGCCAACTAGGATCGAAGCCGCGCCGAGAGCATGTTGCATCAGCGGTGTGCCGGTCAGTTCGGCTTGCCCGCCGTAAAGCGGCTCAGCCAGTTCGCAGGCGCGGCGTATCACGTCGACTTCTGCGTGAGCAAAGATATCCGATAAGGCATTCAGCCAAGATAATGTGTCTGCCAAATCCTTGCCGGATAAGGAAGGTAAATTGTGCTGGACGGAAACCATGGGGCATTATTGCATTTATGCACGGGTGGGCGCAGCCCACGCGGATGTTTTCGCGCAGCCTGCGCACCGTAAGTCAAGTGCGCGTTCAATTAAACCTTGTCTTTAGAGTGTGGCTAGATACGCATTATGGAATCCCGGCAGTGTCCGGTTAACGATGGTAAAACCGTTCGCTTTCGCGTATTCCCAAATTTTGAGGTCGTTTGCTGTTTCCAGTTGAAGAATGGCTATCTGCGAACTGCCCGGATACTCGACCTGCAACAGTGGCACGGTGCGCCGTGTCAAGTTTTCATCGAGCAGCAGTTTCATGCCGCGTTGAGAGTGTACAGATTGTGTTCGCGGCTGGCGGCAAAGCTGGGACAGGCAGCAATGTCCTCGGCTCGCAGTTCCGGGAAGTAGTCGTCGATGATTTCAGCTTGAGCCATACCTTCCGCCAGCATTTCCAGCACGTCATAAACCGTAATGCGCAGGCAAGCCTAAATAAACCGCGCCACCATCCCCTTCGCCAGCTCCCCACGCAACGGTATTTGCACCCGATGTCCGCTGCCCGGCGCCACGCTGAGCGCATCGCCTTCCAGGCTGCGCATCTCGTTCAACACCACAATCTGGTTGCCGGAAGGATGGATGATTTCGAGTTTGTCACCGACTTGAAATTTATTCTTCACGTCGATTTCGGCGATGCCGTTGGCGCAACTGACGATGTCGCCGACGTATTGCTGGCGTGTAGTTTCGGAGTGGCCGCGCAGGTAGTTCTGGTGTTCGTGGGTGTGGTGGCGTTCGTAAAAACCGTCGGTATAGCCGCGGCTCGCCAGCGCATCGAGCGCACCCAATAAACTCAAATTGAACGGGCGGCCAGCCACGGCATCGTCGATGGCTTGCCGGTACACTTGCGCGGTGCGCGCGACGTAGTAGATGGATTTTGTGCGGCCTTCGACTTTGAGCGAGTCGATGCCGATCTTTACCAATCGCTCGACGTGTTCCACGGCGCGCAAATCTTTGGAGTTCATGATGTAAGTGCCGTGCTCGTCTTCCAGCACCGGCATCAGTTCGCCCGGATGATCGGGGCGCGAAATCAGGTAGGGCCGATCCGCCAAGGGGTGGCGCGGTTGTGCGCCGCAACTGGATAGCGCGCTTTCGCTCAGCGCCTTGTCGAAATTGAAGTCGATCTTTTGAATATCGCCGGCGCCGTCTTCAATCGCGTTGTCCACCTTGTAATCCCAGCGGCAGGAGTTGGTGCAGGTACCCTGGTTGGCGTCGCGGTGGTTGAAGTAGCCGGACAGCAGGCAGCGCCCGGAATAGGCCATGCACAGCGCGCCGTGGATGAACACTTCCAGCTCGATGTCCGGGCATTGCTGGCGGATTTCTTCGATTTCGTCCAGCGACAGTTCGCGCGACAGAATGACGCGCGTCAGGCCGAGTGATTGCCAGAATTTCACCGCCGCGTAGTTGACGGTGTTGGACTGCACCGAGAGGTGGACCTGCATCTCCGGCCAGCGTTCGCGCACCATCGCGATCAGGCCGGGGTCGGCCATAATCAAGGCATCCGGCTGCATCGCGATGACCGGCTCCATGTCCGCCATGTAGGTTTTCACCTTGGCGTTGTGCGGCATCAGGTTGCTGGCGACAAACAATTTCTTGCCCAGCGCGTGTGCTTCATGGATGCCGATGCGCAATTCTTCCAGCTTGAATTCGTTATTGCGCGCGCGCAAGGAATAGCGCGGCTGGCCTGCGTACACCGCATCCGCGCCGAAGGCGTAGGCGGTGCGCATTTTGTCGAGCGTGCCCGCGGGCAACAGCAGTTCCGGTGCGCGCAATGTGTTCATAGCCCCAAGCGTTTCCAGATCGCCAGCGTGGGCGCGGCCTGGTTCAATGTATAGAAATGCAGCCCCGGTGCGCCGCCCGCCAGCAGGCGTTCGCACAATGCGGCCACCACATCCTGGCCGAACGCTTGCACGGACTCGGTGTCGTCGCCGTAGCTTTCCATGGTGCGGCGTATCCAGCGCGGGATTTCTGCGCCGCAGGCGTCGGAAAAGCGCGCCAGTTGCGAAAATTTCACGATCGGCATGATGCCCGGCACGATCGGGATGGTGACGCCCAGCTTGCGGCATTGATCGACGAAATAAAAATAGCTGTCGGCGTTGTAAAAATATTGGGTGATCGCCGAATCTGCTCCTGCCGCAGCTTTGCGTTTGAAGTTCAGCAAATCGTCGCGGGGCGATTTGGCTTGCGGGTGAAACTCGGGGTAGGCCGCCACCTCGATATGGAAATGCTCGCCGGTTTGCGCCCGGATAAACGACACCAGTTCATTGGCGTATTGAAACTCGCCGATGCCCGCCATGCCGGACGGAAGATCGCCGCGCAAGGCCACGATGCGGTTGATGCCGAGATGCCTGTAGGTTTCGAGAATGGCGCGGATATTTTCGCGCGTGGAGCCGACGCAGGATAAATGCGGGGCGGCGCTGTAGCCCTCCGCTTTGATCTGCTGCACCGTCTCCAAGGTGCGGTCGCGCGTGGAGCCGCCCGCGCCGAAGGTGACGGAGAAAAATTCCGGGTCGAGCGCCGCCAACTGCTTGCGCGTGGCGGCGAGTTTCTCTATGCCCTCGGCGGTTTGCGGCGGGAAAAATTCAAAACTGAAAAGGGGTTTGTTCATCGTAGCCTCATTGCTTTCTCATCAGTTGCGCGGCGGCTGCGGACAGCGCCCACGAAAAAATACTGTATAGCGCTGCGCCCAGAACACCGTGCCAGAAACCGTCCACCACAAAACCGCGCAACACCGAGCCGACGGACCAGAACAGCAGCCCGTTGATGACAAAAATAAACAGGCCCAAGGTGAGCAGCGTGACCGGCAAGGTAAGCAGTATCAGCAGCGGGCGAATCAGCGTGTTGACCAGCCCCAGAAAAAACGCCGCGATCAGCGCATCGGTGAAGCCATCGACATGAATGCCGGGCACGAAGTTCGCCACGGCGATTAACGCCAGCGCGTTCAATGCCCAGATCAGAACGAGTCGCATAGCGTCATCCTTGGAAGTGGCCAAAATTTAACCTTCCCCCGCCTCCTCTTGTCAGGGGAGGCGGGGGAAGCGGTTTTGGCTTTTAGTAGCGATAATGGTTCGACTTGTACGGGCCTTCCTTGTGTACGCCGATATAGGCGGCCTGCTGGTCGGTCAGCGTGGTCAATTGCGCGTTCAGCGTGGTCAGTTGCAACCTGGCCACCTTCTCGTCCAGATGCTTGGGCAGAGTGTACACGCCGACCGGGTAATTTTCGGTGTGGGTGAACAATTCGATCTGAGCGATGGTCTGGTTGGCGAACGAGGAAGACATGACGTACGACGGATGACCGGTGCCGCAACCCAGGTTCACCAGGCGGCCTTCGGCCAGCAGCAGGATGCGCTTGCCGCCCGGGAAATCAGATGAAGGGGGAAAAATCACGTGATCGACTTGCGGCTTGATGTTTTCCCATTTGTATTGCTTGAGCGAGGCGACGTCAATCTCGTTATCGAAGTGGCCGATGTTGCACACGATAGCCTGGTTCTTCATCTTCTTCATGTGCTCATGGGTGATGACATGAAAGTTGCCGGTGGTAGTGACGAAAATGTCGCCATATTCGCAGGCGTATTCCATCGTGACCACGCGGTAGCCTTCCATCGCCGCTTGCAGCGCGCAGATCGGGTCGATCTCGGTCACCCACACCTGTGCGGACAGCGCGCGCAATGCTTGGGCCGAGCCTTTGCCCACGTCGCCATAACCGGCAACCACGGCGATTTTTCCGGCCACCATCACATCGGTGGCGCGCTTGATGCCGTCCACCAGCGATTCGCGGCAGCCGTACAGGTTGTCGAATTTGGACTTGGTGACGGAATCGTTCACATTGATGGCGGGGAATTTCAGGTCGCCGCGTTCATGCATCTGATACAAGCGATGCACGCCGGTGGTGGTCTCTTCGGTCACGCCCTTGATTGCGGCGAGGCGGGTGGAATACCAGGTCTTGTCTACCGCCAGCTTGGCCTTGATCGAAGCGAACAGGCAGGTCTCTTCTTCCGAGCCGGGATTGTTCAGCAATGAAGCGTCTTTTTCGGCGCGTGCGCCCAGATGCAGCAACAGCGTGGCATCGCCGCCGTCATCCAGAATCATGTTGGACAAACCGCCATCCGCCCATTCAAAAATGCGGTGGGTGTAATCCCAGTATTCGGCCAGCGATTCACCCTTGTAGGCAAACACCGGCGTGCCTCCTGCGGCGATTGCGGCGGCGGCATGATCCTGGGTCGAATAAATATTGCAGGACGCCCAGCGCACTTCCGCGCCGAGTGCTTTCAGCGTCTCGATCAGCACGGCGGTCTGGATGGTCATGTGCAGCGAACCGGTGATGCGCGCGCCGCGCAGCGGTTGCGCGGCGGTGTATTCCTTGCGGATCGCCATCAGGCCGGGCATTTCGATTTCGGCGATGGCGATTTCCTTGCGCCCCCAGCCGGCCAGGGACATATCGGCGACTTTGTAATCGGTAAATTGGTTTGCGGCGGCGTTTCCGCTTGTGGCAGAGTTCATGAGATTGCTCCATTCATAAAGGTTAATGAATGGGTGCGGTTAAAACGTAAACGATCCGAGCCTGACGGGGGACTGGTTGCCCAGGCCCGCTGCAGCACCCCTCGGAGGGCGCGGATTATAGCGCAAAAGGAATTTTTGCTGGGCATCTGCTGAAGCGGGGATGCGCGCCATTCCGTGAGCGGTGCCCACTAATTATGAATCTGGATCGAGCTTGCTATAGATTCCACATTGCCGATATGTTTGCCAAAATAGTGAATTTTGGGCGCGCGGAAAACCATCAAATACAGCTTGCCGAGCTTTACGACCCCATAGCCGGCGCCCCCGAGTTCGACTTCATCCCCCTTGCGCAGTATGCTGAAATCGAAACGGAAACCGTTGCCGCCCGCAAAGGTGACCGGCGACAGCTTGTCGAGTTTGAAGTTGCTGCCTTCTCCCGCTATCACCGCATCGAACAGTTCCACGATCTCGATGGGTTGCATCGTCGCGTGGAAGCGCGGTTGCTGTTTTGCCTTTCTGCCTTGCATCTCCACCAATACTTCGCCATCACCGATGGCGGGGTAAAACATCAAGCTGTCCAGAGGTAAACCATCGGCGGTCCACATTTCAATTTTCCCCTTTCCGGGAACATCTATCCGATTCCATGCGCTGCCCAGCCGCGCCACCATTTTTTCATTGACGGCAACGTCGCCGGGGCCAATTTTCGAAACGCTGGCACACGAAGCCAGAAATACGGTCAATCCGAGTAACAGCCACTTCATTGCCCAACTCCCTTTTCGATGTCATTCAAAATCATGGCGGCATCTACGGCCTCCGGTTTTGCCGCCAAATAGCGCTGGAATGATATTTTCGCAGCCTGATAATCACCTTGTTGCCGTTGGATCATCCCCATTGACCGGTACAGCTCTGCGGGCGTATCGGGGCGATCTGCCGCCGCTTGATATTCGTCCATGGAACGCCGCAAATCGCCTTCTGTGGCGCGCAAACGATAGGCTTCACCCAAAAAGAAACGCAGCTCGCTATCTTGTGGGGAGCGTTGTAACATGATTTGCAACAGGGCTAATGTCTCGCCGGATTTCCGGCGTTTAAGTTCGTCTTCCAGCCATCCCCAGCGATAGGTTGCCAATATGCCGGCATAGTCGGCCTCATGGTAGGCGGCGGGTCTGGCCGGGAGCATTTTTGCGCGCGCCACCAAATCTTCCTGCCGTTCTTTGGTGGGGGGGTGCGAAGCGAAAAGCACGCTTTTGTCAGCCGCTTCTCCGGACCAATCTTTTTCGGAGTTAATTTCGGCGAGCAACTGTTCCCACACCCTTGACGCTTCCATCGGTTCATAGCCCGCACGCGACATCAACTCGAGGCCGATCCGGTCGGCCTCACGTTCCTGTTCCCTGCCATAAGCAAACATGCCAGCCGCAAGAGCCAGTTGCGCCAAAGGCGCCGATCCTCCGGCGCCCGCAGCGCTTAAGGCGATGCCCAGGAATTGTCCGAAAGCAGTCCGGCTTTTGGCATCGCGCAGCCGATCCAGGGTGTGGCGGGACAAATAATGCCCGATCTCATGCCCGATGACGGCGGCAAGCTGCGCTTCATTCGCCATGCGCAACAACAACCCCGACCATATCTGCAACATGCCGTTAGGCGCCATGCTGGCATTGAACAAAGGCGTGCGCACCGCATAGATGCGTATGTCCGGGCAATGCCCGCCCGCAAGGCGGCAGGCGATGCGCGTAAGGTAATCGTTTAACGGCTTGTCCCGGATGAGGAATAAGCTGCGGCGCAGCTTGGCCTCTTCACGGTCCAGCATGGCCCACAAGCCGCCTTCATCCGTGCCGGGCGCCGGTCTCTGGAAGCGCTCGGGAGCCTGCCAGTATTCTGTCTTCGATAGCGATAACGCGGGGAAGGCGCCCAGCAGGCCGCAGCAACCACACCCGGCCAGGAAACGTCGGCGATCCATGCCTAATCCGGAAAATTATCCAGGAGAGCGTCGAGCGATTCTTTGGCGGCGCCGGTGTTGCGCAAATCGCCCGTTCCACGGATCAGGCGGTTGAACCACAGGATGTCGCCTGTGGACAGGTCAACCAGGGAAACATAACCGACCTGCGCGCCGCCCGGAAGCCCGACGCCAAACATGGCCGCCACTACCATGGTGGCCACCCGTTCGCCGGAAGCGTAGCTGTCGCGCATGAAGGTAAAGAGGGCATAATCCGCCCCCGTTTTCTGGCGGATGGCCGACACGTCCGGCCCCAGTGTCCATTCCAGGCGACTCTCCTTGGTGGGCAGATTCAGAGGGCCAAAATAATGGAGGTTGATAGCCTCGCCTACCGCGCCATGAAGGCGGTTAAGGCTTTCTATCGCTTCATCCGGTCCGTCGGGGAATTCGCTGAACGCAATGGCATTTTTGTGCTGGCGATTATGGAAGGCTCCCTTGAGATTTTCCATGGCCTGCGATGTCCACTCGGCCTGTGGCTCAAACACACCGCCCGCGCTGATCGAAAAAAGCTCGACATCTATAGGCATCAATACCACTTTGGAGCCGGGAGGGATCGCCTTGAAGGTCGGCGCCTGTGCGGGATTCGCATATGCCGCGGGCGACAGGAGAGCCAGCGCAACCAATAAAAGCCAATATAGTTTTCTTTGCAATTTCATGGGTAACTTCCCCCGTCTCATTTCCGCGAAGCCCGGATTATGGGTTGGCGCTACCTTAAAAACAAGCGAGGCAAACGGGAGGCGTGCGGAGCAAATCCACTACGGCAAATGTTGTCTACCAAGGCGTGGCGGACATGCCGCTCCACAGTTCGTGGATATCGCCGATTTCCCATTTTGCGGGGTCTTCGTGCGAGGCGATTTTGTCTTTGCAGGCCGGGTTGGACAAATCCAGCATTTCCGGTGCGATCCACCCGTTGGCCTTGACCGAGAAAAACACTTTCACTTTTGGCACGAGCAGGGATTTTTCGCTTTGCTCGATGACCACCGCCAAATGGCCGGACTCCAGCTTGACAAGCGAGCCGACCGGGTAAATGCCGATACTGCGCACAAAGGCCTCGAATATCCGCTGGTCGAAATGGCCTTTGCCCCACTCCGCCATTTTGCGTATGGAATCGGCGGGCTCCCAGCCGTTTTTATAGGGGCGGTTGGACGTGATTGCGTCATACACATCGCAGACCGCGCCCATCCGTGCATACAGGCTGATCTGCGCATCCGCGAGCTGTTCCGGATAGCCGCTGCCATCCATTTTTTCGTGGTGATGCAGGCAGACATCCAGCGCAACATCGCTGATCCCACTGCCTTCCAGCAATATTTTATGGCCTTCGACGGGGTGGTCTTTTATCGTTTCGAATTCGGCATCGGTCAGTTCGCCGGGCTTGTTGAGGATTTCCGGCGGGGTCATCATTTTGCCGACATCGTGCAATAAACCGGCCAATCCGGCCTGGCGTGTCTGCTCGCCGTCCAGTCCCAGTTGCCGCGCCAGCGACACCATCAGCGCGCACACCGCGACGGAATGCATGTAGGTGTAATCGTCCTTGTTTTTCAGGCGCGCCAGGCTGATGAGCGCACCCGGGTTGCGCATCACGGACGAAGAAATTTCTTCGACGATAGGCAGCGCGTCATCGGCATTCAAAGCCTTGCCCATCCGCGCTTCATGGAACATCGAGGTGACGGCCTGCTTGGCCTTGGCGCAAATCTTGATGGCCCGTGCGGCCTCTTGCGTGATCTCGGTGTGTTGCTTCTTATGGCCCGGCGTATCGGCCTGCGCAAGCGTGGTATCGACTGCGGCCGCGACCGCTTCCTCGGTTGCGCCGCCTTCGATATCAAGCCCTTTGGAGGTGTCTATCCATAACTCCTGGATGCCGGTGGACAGAATGGTTTGCAGGTCTTTGGGGTTATCCAGCAGGAAGGCGTTGCGCCAGAACGGATGATCCATCCACGAGCCACAGAACTCGTGTACATGCATGCCCAGGCGCAGATGTTTGACCGGAATACGTTTCAGCATGATGGGCACCGCCTTGCCATGTGACGGCCAATTCTAACCCGAATATCGCGGGGGCGCGATTAACCGCGCCCCCGCGATATGAAAACGGAATTACAACCCTGCATCCGCGCGCAATGCGGCGGCGCGGTCGGTGGCTTCCCAGGTGAAGCCCGGTTCTTCGCGTCCAAAGTGGCCATATGCGGCGGTTTTTTCATATATCGGGCGCAGCAGGTCGAGCATTTGTACGATACCCTTGGGGCGCAGGTCGAAATGGCGCAGCACCAGCTCGGTCAGTTTTTCGTTGGAAATTTTGCCGGTGCCGTAGGTGTCCACCATCACGCTGGTCGGCTTGGCCACGCCGATGGCGTAGGAAACCTGCACCAGGCACTTGGTGGCCAGGCCGGCGGCGACGATATTTTTTGCCACATAACGCCCGGCGTAAGCGGCCGAGCGGTCCACTTTGGAGGGATCCTTGCCGGAGAACGCGCCGCCGCCATGGGGGGCCGCGCCGCCGTAGGTGTCCACGATGATCTTGCGCCCGGTCAGGCCGCAATCGCCTTGCGGGCCGCCGATGACGAAACGTCCGGTCGGGTTGACCAGGAAGTTGATATTGCCCTTGATAAGCTCTTTCGGCAGCACCGGCATGATGATGTCTTCGATCGCGGCTTCGCGGATGGCTTCCAGCGTCATGTCCGGCGCGTGCTGGGTCGAGAGCACCACGGTGTCGATGGCGTGCGGTTTACCGTCCACATAGCGGACCGTCACCTGCGATTTGGCGTCCGGGCGCAGCCAGGGCAGGCGGCCATCGCGGCGCAATTGCGATTGGCGTTCCACCACGCGGTGCGACAGGTAAATCGCCAGCGGCATCAGTGTGGGGGTTTCATCGCAGGCGTAGCCGAACATCAACCCCTGGTCGCCCGCGCCTTGATTCAGATAGTCATCCGAGGCGCGGTCTACGCCCTGCGCGATGTCCGGGCTCTGTTTGTCGTAGGCCACCAGCACCGCGCAACCTTTGTAGTCGATGCCGTATTCGGTGTTGTCGTAGCCGATGCGCTTGAGCGTGTCGCGCGCCGTGTGAATGTAATCGACATTGGCGGTGGTGGTGATTTCGCCGGCCAGCACCACGAGCCCGGTGTTGGTCAGGGTTTCCGCCGCTACCCGGGCATAGGGGTCTTGCGCTAAAATCGCATCCAGGATGGCATCGGAAATTTGGTCTGCCACCTTGTCGGGATGGCCTTCGGACACAGATTCGGACGTAAACAGAAAATCACTCATGGCTTTCCACTCAACCTCTCGATAAATAAAAGTCGCGCATTGTACCAAACCCGGCCAAACTTGGTAGCATTGCCTCCCCATGACCGCCGCCCTGTTCAAAATCATTTTTCGTTTGCTCGCGCTGTTGCCGTTGGGTGTGCTGCATGGCCTGGGCGCGCTGCTCGGGCGGCTGACTTATCTGGTCTCCGCGCAGTACGCCGCGCGCACCCGGGAGAATTTGCGCCAGGCCAATCTGGCTTTTGATGAAAAGCAATACCAAAGCGTGCTGTCCGCAACGGTAGCCGAATCGGGCAAAAGCATTACCGAGCTGGCCTGGATATGGGGGCGGCCATATGGCGAAGTGTTGGGCAAGGTGGCGTCGTGCATGGGGCTGGAGCATATCGAAGCGGCGCGGGCCAGCGGCAAAGGCATCATCTTCCTGACCCCGCACCTGGGCTGTTTCGAAATTTCCGCGCTGTATGCGGCCCAGCGCATGCCGATCACCGTGCTGTACCGCCCGCCCAAGCTGCGCTGGCTGGAAAGCGTGATGCGCGGTGGCCGCGAGCGCGGGCAGGCCAGGCTGGCGAGAGCCGATGTCAGCGGCGTGCGGCTGCTGTACAAGGCGCTCAAACGCGGCGAAGCGATCGGCCTGTTGCCCGACCAAGTGCCCAGCCGGGGCGAGGGCGAATGGGCAGATTTTTTTGGCCGCCCCGCCTACACCATGACGCTGGTGGGGCGTCTGGCGGAAAGCAGCGGCGCAATCGTATTGATCGCCTATTCCGAACGGATGCCGCACGGGCAAGGCTACGTGATACACGTCGAACCGCTGTATCCGGATTTTTCACAACCCGTGCCGCAGCAGATCAACGCGGCGCTGGAGCGTGTGATCCGCGCCTGCCCGGCGCAATACCTGTGGAGCTACAACCGCTACAAAACGCCGCGCGGCGTGCAACCGCCCGCGTCGAGGTTCGAGGAACAGAGAGCTGTGTAGGGTGCATTCCATGCACCCCGTTAATTTTGTGATGACATGCTGACGCGATTGGGTATTTTTTTAATGTGGCTGTTGCATCCATTACCGTTGCCGCTGCTGGCGAAGATGGGCGATGCGCTGGGCATGGCGCTGTACTGGCTGGCCGGCGAGCGGCGTTTTGTTGCCGATACCAACCTGCGCCTGTGCTTTCCCGGGTTAACGGAGCCCGAGCGCACCGTGCTGGTGAAGCGGAATTTTCGGGCTTTCGCGCGCAGCTTTCTGGAGCGCGGCGTACTATGGTGGTCACCGCCGCAACGCATCCAGAAACTGGTGCGGGCGGTGGGGCATGAGCACCTGCAATCTGTCGCCGATCAGCCGGTAATATTGCTGGTACCGCACTTCGTCGCGCTGGATGTGGGCTGGTCGTGGCTGACGCAACAGGGCAATCTGGTCAGCGTATATTCCAACCAGAAGAACCCTTACTTCCATAAAAAGCTGCTGGCGGGGCGCTTGCGCTTCGGCGATTCGCAGCTTTATTCGCGCCAGCAAGGCTTGCGCCCCATCGTCAAGGCGATGCGCGCGGGCTTGCCGTTTTATTATTTGCCGGATCAGGATCTGACCACCAGGGACGGGATTTTCGTGCCGTTCTTCGGCGTGCAGGCCGCCACGCTGACCGCCGTGCCGCGCCTGGCCGAAATGACCGGCGCCAGAATTGTGCCGCTCACTGCCCGGATGTTGCCGGGTGGCGCGGGCTACGAGTTGCAGTTTTATCCGGTTTGGGATAATTACCCATCCGGAGATTTAATCGCCGATACGCGCCGGATGAACGAATTCATCGAGCAGCGGGTGCGCGAAATGCCAGAGCAATATTTCTGGCTGCACAAACGCTTCAAGACAAGGCCGGAAGGCGAGAAGAAATTTTACTGAAACATTCAACTCACCTCGCCCGCATAACCAGCGACTTGGTTGTCGTTGTTTGACAACCAAGTCGAATGGCCAGTAGTTACATCAGGCGGGAGAGGGGCAAGGGTGGGGGCGATCAATGAAATATAAAGACCTGCGCGATTTCATCGCACAACTGGAAAAAATCGGCGAATTAAAGCGGGTGTCCGCACCGGTTTCGCCGCATCTGGAAATGACTGAAATCTGCGACCGCGTGCTGCGCGCGCAAGGCCCGGCGGTGCTGTTCGAAAATCCGGCGGGGCACAACATGCCGGTGCTTGCCAACCTGTTCGGCACACCGCGCCGCGTGGCGCTGGGCATGGGTGAGGAATCCATCACCGCGTTGCGCGAGGTGGGCAAGCTGCTCGCCTATCTCAAGGAACCCGAGCCGCCCAAAGGACTGAAGGACGCATGGGATAAATGGCCGGTATTGAAACAGGTGCTGAACATGTCGCCCAAAGTATTATCCGGCGCGCCCTGCCAGGAAGTGGTGTGGGAAGGCGCGGACGTGGATTTGGGCAAGCTGCCGATCCAGCACTGCTGGCCCGGCGACATCGCGCCGCTCATCACCTGGGGTCTGGTGGTCACGCGCGGGCCGAACAAACCGCGCCAGAATCTCGGCATCTACCGCCAGCAAGTGATCGGCCCCAACAAAGTTATCATGCGCTGGCTGGCGCATCGCGGCGGCGCGCTGGATTTCCGCGACTGGTGCGAAAAACATCCGGGCCAACCGTTCCCGGTGGCGGTGGTGATCGGCGCCGATCCGGCCACCATTTTGGGTGCGGTCACGCCAGTGCCGGACAGCGTTTCCGAATACCAGTTCGCCGGTTTATTGCGCGGCAGCAAGACCGAACTGGTCAAGTGCTTGGGCAGCGACCTGCAAGTCCCGGCCAGCGCCGAAATCGTGCTGGAAGGTTTTATCCATCCCGGCGAAACCGCGCTGGAAGGCCCGTATGGCGACCACACCGGCTACTACAACGAACAGGATAAATTCCCGGTATTCACGATAGAGCGCATCACCATGCGGCGCGATCCGATTTACCACTCCACCTACACCGGCAAGCCGCCCGACGAACCGGCCATGCTGGGCGTGGCGCTCAACGAAGTGTTCGTGCCGCTGCTGCAAAAACAATTCCCGGAGATTGTGGATTTCTATCTGCCGCCAGAAGGATGCAGCTACCGCATGGCGATCGTCAGCATCCGCAAACAATACGCCGGACACGCCAAGCGCGTGATGTTCGGCATCTGGTCTTATCTGCGCCAATTCATGTACACCAAATTCATCATCGTCGTGGATGACGACATCTGCATCCGCAACTGGCAGGAAGTGATCTGGGCGATCACCACCCGCGTCGACCCGGTGCGCGACACGCTGCTGGTCGAAAATACGCCGATTGATTATCTCGATTTCGCCAGCCCGGTTTCCGGCTTGGGCGGCAAGATGGGGCTGGACGCCACCAATAAATGGCCGGGTGAAACCCAGCGCGAATGGGGTACGCCGATTGTGATGGATGAGGCGGTGAAACGGCGCGTGGACCAGATGTGGGGTGAACTGGGGTTGTAGCGTCGGCCAGTATCGTAAATGATGAGACCTTTTCCGATACAAACGGGGCCTTGCACCTGATATTCCTCAGACCAATTTTATGAACTCCGCCAAACGCCGCGCAGTATCTCAAGCAGGCAATCTGCGAAGCAGATGCTCGCAAATATTTTTGCGCCTGCAGGCAGCCAATCCGCACCCCACTACCGAGCTGGAATATCACACGCCTTTTGAGCTGTTGGTGGCGGTGCTACTTTCGGCGCAGGCCACCGATGTCAGCGTCAATCACGCCACGCGGCAACTGTTCCCGGTCGCCAATACCCCGCAGGCAATGCTCGCGCTCGGCGAAGAAAAGCTGCGCGAATTCATCCGGCGCATCGGCCTGTATCAGACCAAGGCCAGGCATTTGATCCAGACCTGCCGCCTGCTGGTGGAACGGCACGGCGGTGCGGTGCCGCAAACCCGCGAAGCGCTGGAAGCCTTGCCCGGCGTGGGGCGCAAGACGGCCAGCGTGATTCTGAACACCGCTTTCGGGCAACCCACCATCGCGGTGGACACGCATATTTTCCGCGTCGCCAACCGTATCGGTTTGGCGCCCGGCAAAACCGTGCTGGAAGTGGAAAACAAACTGCTCAAAGTCGTGCCGGATGAATTCAAACGCGATGCGCACCATTGGCTGATCCTGCATGGCCGTTATGTCTGCCGGGCGCGCAAACCGAAATGCGGCGTGTGCGTCATTAACGACCTGTGCGAATACAAAGAGAAAGCTCCCTGATGCTGTTCAACCCATCCCGAGATGAAGCGCGGCAATTTTTGTTTGAATCCTGGCGCAAGCGCAGGGCAGGAGAATTGCTTACCCCCCTGGAAGACCTCGCCGCACAGCTCATCGGCAAGCATCCGGAATATCATGCCGTCCTGGAAAATCCCGAACGCCACCAGGATCGGGACTACCTGCCGGAACACGGCGCGGCCAACCCATTTTTGCACCTGATGATGCACCTTGCCATCGAAGAACAAATTTCCATCAACCAGCCTGCGGGGATACGCGCGCATTTCGCGCGCCTGACGCGGCAATTCGAATCGGAGCACGATGCGCAACACCGCATGATGGAATGCCTCAGCGAAATGGTCTGGCAGGCACAGCGCGACCGCACCCGGCCGGATGCGGCTATCTACCTCGCTTGCTTGGAAAGGCAGTGACACCCGGTAGGGGCGCGATTCCAAATCAGGGCGCGATGAATCGCGCCCCTACAATATGCGGATGGAATTATTCCAAACCAATAAAAAAACCGCACGGCTACCGCCGTGCGGTTTTTGGTTGTGCGGGAAAATTTATCCGCCCAGCCGGTTTGCGATCTCAATTTCGGCTGCCGCCCAATGCTCGGTCGAACAGCCTTGAAAGCCATGGCGTTCGGCGATGAAATAAGCGGCCGTTTCCACCATGCGGTAGCGCTCTTCGGGAGTCGGTATCACCGCCGCTTTTTTTGCGGCGGCGCCGGCTTTTGTTGTCGCGGTTTTTGCGGCAGCAGCCTTGGGGGTTGAAGCCTTCGCCGTCACGGCCTTCTTCGCTGGCGCTTTCTTTTCCGCAACGGGCGTTGCCGCTTTCTTCACCGCTGGCGCCTTGGCCTTTTTCGGCTCCGCTTTTTTCGCGGCTGTTACTGCCGCCGCTTTAGCGGTTTTCGGCTTACCCGTCGCCACGCTGCCGGTTTTGGCCGCAGCCACTTTTTTTGCGGCCGCTTTTGTCTTTTGCTCTGCCATGTCAGTTACCTCGCTCATCTGGGTTGATTTACCTCCGGGCAAGTTGCCATAATCTGCACGGGACTTGCCCACCGGTTATTTGCCGCCTGCTTCACTTGCATGATATTCACCCCGC
>SCPW01000186.1 GCA_004298605.1 Gallionella sp. | reverse complement strand
GATAACGATTCATTGAAACCTCTTGATTAACGCGCGCAGCGACTCCAGGCAGGAAACATCAATACCGGAAAGCTACTTGATAGACTTGATTGTTCCCTTGGGCAACACGCTCTGGATTGCAGTCTTTTGCACGGTCACTTCGATGTTCTCGGCGAGTTCCACGCCCACGTATTGCTCATACACTTTGCTGATGCGGCCCACTTCGCCGCCCGTGGTCACCACTTCATCGCCGCGCTGCAACGCTTCGACCATGTTCTTGTGTTCCTTGGCGCGCTTGCTTTGCGGGCGCAATACCAAAAAATAGAACACCGCGACCAGAGCGATCAGCGGAAGAAAATCCAGGATACTGCCGCCCTGTACCGGCGCAGCCGCTTCTGCATATGCGTTACTGATAAACATTTTCAATCTCCGAGGATAAACCAAAAGGCGCGCATTCTAGCATGAAGCGCGGCGCATCTTCACGTTGCCCCGCCACGCATCTGCCCGAAACGCGCCACGAAGGCATCAAACGCATCCGCCTCGATGGCGGAGCGGATTTCGCCCATCAATTGCTGGTAGTAATGCAGGTTATGGATGGTATTGAGCCGCGCGCCGAGGATCTCGTTGAGACGGTGCAAGTGATGCAGGTAGGCGCGGGTAAAGTTACGGCAGGTGTAGCAGCCGCATTGCTCGTCCAGCGGGCGCGTGTCCAGCCGGTATCGCGCGTTCTTGATGCGCACGTCGCCATGCCGCGTGAACAGATGCCCGTTGCGCGCATTGCGCGTCGGCATCACGCAATCGAACATGTCGATGCCCTGCGCCACCGCCGCCACGATGTCTTCCGGCGTGCCCACGCCCATCAGGTAGCGCGGCTTGTCTTGCGGCAGTCGCGGCGCGGTGTGCGCGAGGATGCGCAGCATATCTTCCTTGGGTTCGCCCACCGACAGCCCGCCGATGGCGTAGCCATCGAAACCGATATTCGCCAGGCCTGCCAGCGACTCGTCGCGCAGCCCTTCATACATGCCGCCCTGCACGATGCCGAACAGCGCGTTGGTATTGAACTCGCGAAGCGATTCGTTTGCTCCCTCTCCCAAGGATTCAAGATTGCCTTTCACGTTTGTCCTTTCTCCCGCTTGCGGGAGAGAGTTAGAGAGAGGGGCTGTCTGCGGGAGAGGGTTGGGGAGAGAGGAACGGGCATAGCAGGCTTTATTGCTATGCCCGTTCGGGTTGCCGTCATGCGCTGCCCTGGAGCGCGCTGCCCAACGCAACGACAGGCGCATCGACTCCGCCGCCTCGCGCTCGGTTGCCGGATACGGCGTGCATTCGTCGAAGATCATCACGATGTCGGAATTCAACACGCGCTGGATGCGCATCGATTCTTCCGGCGTAAGAAACAGCTTGTCGCCATTTACCGGCGACTGGAATTTCACCCCCTCCTCGGTAATTTTGCGCAACGCGCCCAGGCTGAATACCTGAAACCCGCCCGAATCGGTCAGTATCGGCCCATCCCAGCCCATGAAACGATGCAGCCCGCCATGCGCTGCGATCACCTCCAAACCGGGGCGCAGCCACAGGTGGAACGTGTTGCCCAATACGATGTGCGCACCGATTTCATGCAGCTCGGCAGGGCTCATCGCCTTCACCGTGCCATATGTGCCCACCGGCATGAACGCCGGGGTTTCGACCGTACCGTGCGCAAGTTGCAAGATGCCGCGACGGGCAAGGCCGTCAGTTTTATGTAAAGTAAAATTCATATTCCGTAGGTCGGGCTCTACCCGACATTAATTTTAGCGGCGGGCGGAGCCCGCCCCACATCATCGCGCTCGATCAGCATCGCATCGCCATAACTGAAGAACCGGTATTCATGCTCCACCGCGTGACGATAAGCCGCCAGCATCTGCTCCATCCCACCAAATGCACACACCAGCATCAGCAGCGTGGATTTGGGCAAATGGAAATTGGTCAACAGCATATCCACCACGCGAAAGCGATAACCCGGCGTAATAAAAATTTTTGTCTCGCCACTTCCGGCTTGCGGCCCACCGCTCCGGGCTGCGCTCTCCAGCGCGCGCAAACCGGTGGTGCCCACCGCAATCACCCTTCCATTTACAGCGCGCGTTTGGGCTATCGCATCCACGGTAGCCTGCGGAATCTCGTAGCGTTCGCTGTGCATAGTGTGCTCGTGCAGATGTTCGGCGCGCACCGGCTGAAACGTCCCGGCGCCCACATGCAACGTGATATAAGCGGTTTGCACCCCCTTGTCGCGCAAGGCTTGCAGCATCGCATCATCGAAATGCAGCCCCGCCGTGGGTGCGGCCACCGCGCCCG
>SCPW01000185.1 GCA_004298605.1 Gallionella sp. | reverse complement strand
GATGTGTTTATCGAGAAGGATTCCAGCATCAACGAGCAGATCGAGCAGATGCGTCTGTCGGCGACTAAGGCGCTGCTGGAGCGCGAGGATTCCGTGATCGTCGCGACGGTGTCGGCGATCTACGGCATCGGCGATCCGGTGGATTACCACGGCATGATCTTGCATCTGCGCCACAACGAGAAGATGGCGCAACGCGACGTGATCAAGCGCCTCGTCGAGATGCAGTACGAGCGCAACGAGATCGATTTTTCGCGCGGCAAGTTTCGGGTGCGCGGCGATGTGATCGACATCTTCCCGGCGGAAAGCAGCGAACATGCGTTGCGCCTGACGCTGTTCGATGACGAGGTGGAAACGCTGTCGCTGTTCGACCCGCTCACCGGGCATATCCTGCAAAAAGTGCCGCGCTACACCGTCTATCCGTCCAGCCATTACGTCACGCCGCGCGCCACGGTGCTGGCTGCGCTGGAGACGATCAAGATCGAGCTGGCCGAGCGCATCGCGTTCTATCAGCGCGAGAACAAGCTGGTCGAGGCGCAGCGCATCGAGCAGCGCACCCGCCACGATCTGGAGATGCTCAACGAGATCGGCTTCTGCAAGGGCATCGAGAATTATTCGCGCCACCTGTCGGGGCGCAATCCGGGCGACCCGCCGCCGACGCTGCTGGATTATCTGCCGCCGAACGCGCTGATGTTCATCGACGAGAGCCACGTCACGATCCCGCAGATCGGCGGCATGTACAAGGGCGACCGCGCGCGTAAGGAGAATCTGGTCAACTACGGTTTTAGGCTACCTTCCGCGATGGACAACCGTCCGCTGCGTTTCGACGAATTCGAAAAAGTGATGCGCCAGAGCGTATTCATTTCCGCGACGCCGTCGGTTTACGAAGCCGAACACGCCGGGCAGGTGGTGGAGCAGGTGGTGCGCCCGACCGGGCTGATCGACCCGGTGATCGAAGTGCGCCCCGCCACGCATCAGGTGGACGACCTGATGAGCGAGGTGAACCTGCGCGTGGAGAAGGGCGAGCGCGTGCTGGTGACCACACTGACCAAACGCATGGCGGAAGACCTCACCGATTATTTTTCCGAGCACGGCATCAAGGTGCGCTACCTGCACTCGGATATCGAAACCGTGGAGCGCGTCGAGATCATCCGCGACCTGCGCCTCGGCATGTTCGACGTGCTGGTCGGTATCAACCTGCTGCGCGAGGGGCTGGATATTCCCGAAGTGTCATTGGTGGCGATCCTCGACGCCGACAAGGAAGGCTTCCTGCGCTCCGAGCGTTCACTGATCCAGACCATAGGCCGCGCCGCGCGCCACATTAACGGCAAGGCGCTGTTGTATGCGGACCGGATCACCGATTCGATGCGCCGCGCGATAGAGGAAACCGACCGGCGCCGCGTCAAGCAGGTATCGTACAACTTCGCGCACGGCATCACACCACAGGGCGTACAGAAGCGCATCAAAGACATCATCGAAGGCACATATGAACCGGATGCCGCCCGCAACCAGCTCAAAGCCGCGCAAACTCAGGCAAAGTATCTGGCGATGAGTGAAAGAGAAGTGTCGAAGGAAGTCACCCGGCTGGAGAAGGAAATGCTGCAAGCCGCGAAAAATCTGGAGTTCGAGAAAGCCACCGAATTGCGCGACCAATTGAAAAAACTGCGCGAGAGTGTGCTGATTTCGCCGTTGTAAGATTCCCCGCAGGGGTGGGGTTTTGTGGGGTGGGCGTAGCCCACCAAAGCATCCGCGCCTATCCTGCGGTTGAAACGCCGGGCAGCACCGCCGACACCGCCCGTATCGGATTGCCTCATATATGAATCAATATGTTAGCGAAGGTTTCGACAAGGCATTTAGCCCTGAGCGGAGCCGGAGGGTCAGCCCGAACGGCCCGAATAGATCAGTATCCCCCCAGTTTTCTGACAGGCAACAAAAAACCGGCCATCGGCCGGTTTTGTTGTTTTTGCATTGGTGGGCGGTACTGGGTTCGAACCAGTGGCCCCTGCCGTGTGAAGGCAGTGCTCTACCGCTGAGCTAACCGCCCTGAAGAGCGGCGCGAATTAGAGCATGGCGCGCCGGTTCCGGTCAATGGCTACAATCACAACTTTGTGCGCGTAATGGGCAAAGCCCGTAAAATGCGTGCCTCATTTTTGCCTTGTCCATTTAAGCTATGACTATCCGTACCCGTTTCGCGCCCAGCCCCACCGGTTATCTGCATATTGGCGGCGCGCGCACCGCTTTGTTCTCCTGGGCGTACGCGCGCAAGCTGGGTGGGACCTTTATCCTGCGCATCGAAGACACCGATCTGGAACGCTCCACACAGGAATCGGTGCAGGCCATTCTGGACGGGATGTCCTGGCTGAACCTGGATTACGACGAAGGCCCGTTCTATCAGATGCAGCGCATGGATCGCTACAAGGCCGTGATTCGGCAGATGCTGGAGGAAGGCAAGGCGTATCGCTGCTATACATCGCCGGCAGAGCTGGAAGCCATGCGCGAAGCGCAGCGCGCGCGCGGCGAGAAGCCCCGCTACGACGGCCATTGGCGCCCGGAACAGGGCAAGGTTTTGCCGGTCCCGCCCGAGGGCGTTAAACCGGTGGTGCGTTTCAAGAATCCCCTCCACGGCGTAGCGGCGTGGGACGACATGGTCAAGGGCAAAATTGTTTTCGAGAACAGCGAGCTGGATGATCTGATCATCGCCCGCGCCGACGGCACGCCGACTTACAATTTCTGCGTGGTGGTGGATGATCTGGACATGGGCATCACCCAGGTCATCCGCGGCGACGACCACGTCAACAACACTCCGCGCCAGATCAACATCCTCAAGGCGCTGGGCGCTGCGATCCCGCAATACGCACACATGCCGATGATTCTGGGCAGCGATGGCGAAAGGCTATCCAAGCGGCATGGCGCGGTGAGTGTGATTCAATATGCCGAGGATGGTTTTTTGCCGGAAGCGCTGATTAATTACCTGGCGCGCCTGGGTTGGTCGCACGGCGATGAAGAAATTTTCTCCATGCAGCAATTTATCGAGTGGTTTGATTTGCGGCACATCAGCAAATCGGCGGCGCAGTTCAACCCGGAAAAATTGCGCTGGGTGAACCAGCACTACATCAAGCTGGCCGACAACGCGCGCCTGGCGGAACTGGTGCGCAAACATCTGGCGGAGCGCGGCGTGCAGGCAACTGATACGCCGCAACTGGGAGCGGTCATTGCCTTGTACAAGGAGCGAGTGGCGACGTTGCTCGAATTGGCGGATGAAGCGGAAGTGTTTTATGTCGAAGTGCATCCGGCGCAGGAACTGCTGGATGCGCACTTGCTGCCCGAAGTCCTTCCCGCCTTGCGCGAACTCGCCGGGCGTTTTGCGGATGTCGCGTGGGAATCGCCCGCGATTGCCGCGCTGATAAAAGAATCGCTGGCAAAACACAATCTGAAAATGCCCAGGCTGGCGATGCCGTTGCGCGTGATGCTGGTCGGCCAAACGCACACCCCTTCGGTCGATGCCGTGCTGGCATTGTTCCCGCGCGAAGTGGTGCTGGCGCGCATGGGGAAACATCTGTCGTAGGGGCGCGATTCATCGCGCCCTTCTTTTAATCAGGGTGCGATTCATCGCGCCCCCACGATCTTTTGAGCACCAGCACAGCTCCCAGTAAACTCTCTATCAGGTAGGCCAGGCTGGACACGCCGTGCAGCATTCTGAACCGCTCGGCATACACGCCGGCGGACAAATTCTGCATCTTGAGGCTGGCCACGGCGGGCTGGAGGCCGAACTGCAATACCAGCGTGAGCAGCAGCATGCCCGCGATCACCCAAAACAGTGTTTGGCGGAAAACTGTTTTGCCAGACACACCGATACGATGGATCAGCAAATAACTGCCGCACACCATGCCGAGATAACC
>SCPW01000184.1 GCA_004298605.1 Gallionella sp. | reverse complement strand
AATTCGAATTATCACGACAGCCAGCGGCGCGGCGCGTGGCTGGCGGAGCAGGGCATAGGCTTCATGGATTCCGGCACCTCGGGCGGCGTCTGGGGGCTGGAGAACGGCTACTGCCTGATGGTGGGAGGTACGCCGGACGTGGCGCAGACCATGACACCGATTCTGCAAGTGCTGGCGCCTGCGGCGGATCGCGGCTGGGCGCATGTGGGGCCGGTCGGTTCGGGGCATTTCACCAAGATGATACACAACGGCATCGAGTACGGCATGATGCAGGCCTTTGCCGAGGGGTTGGAACTGCTGCGCGGCAAGCAGGAATTCAATCTGGATCTGGCGCAGATTACCGAATTGTGGCGGCATGGTTCGGTGGTGCGCAGTTGGCTGCTCGATCTCACCGCAGAAGCGTTGAAACACGATCAGCAACTGGACAAGGTTGCGCCGTATGTGCCGGATTCCGGCGAAGGCCGCTGGACCGTCATTGAGGCAATCGATCAGGGTGTCGCCGCGCCGGTGCTGACGCTGGCGTTGCAGATACGTTTCAATAGCCGGAACGAAACCGGTTACGGTTACCGCCTGCTGTCCACCATGCGCAATGCCTTCGGGGGTCATGCGGTCAAACATACGGGTGGGTAAAAATGAAAGCGCGAGTTGATTGCGTATTGGAACAGGCTGCCATTTGCAGTCATCCCCAACTTGCGACCAATCGCCTGCGTCGGTAAATCGCCAACGTGGAGATTCTTCATTTATGACTGATACGGCGCGAATCTTTGGATCTTTCGGGATGCAATCTCAGGGTATAAGCCCGCCGAGCGCTCCCTGCATCATGCTCATTTTCGGCGCATCCGGTGACCTCACCAAACGCCTGCTGGTGCCCGCCTTATATAACCTGGCTTGCGATGGCCTGTTATCGGATAACTTTGCGGTACTCGGCGCCGCCAGGCGCCCACTGACCACCGAGACATTCCGCGAGCACATGAGCAGTGACGATCAGGGCATACGCAAATTTCATACGCGCAAGACATTCGACGAGGCGGCGTGGAACACGTTGAGCAGCCGTTTGCACTACGTCCCCAACAAACCGGACGATGTTGCCGATTACAACGTGCTGCGGGAGCAGGTCGCCAGGCTTGACGCGCAATATCAGGCCGGCGGCAATATCCTGTTTTATTTTGCAACCTCGCCAAGCCTTTTTGGCATGTTGTGCGACAATCTCCATCTGGCTGGTTTCAAAGAAGGACCGGGATGGAAGCGTATCATCGTCGAGAAGCCGTTTGGCAGCGATCTGGAATCGGCGCGACGGCTGAACGAGGCAATTCTCGCCAAGTGGGATGAAAACCAGATCTACCGCGTGGATCATTACCTCGGCAAAGAGACAGTGCAGAATCTGCTCGCCTTTCGTTTTTCCAACGGCATGTTCGAACCGCTGTGGAACAAGAATTTTGTCGATAACATCCAGTTCAACGTCTGCGAAGAGGTTGATGTCGGCATGCGCGGCGGCTATTACGACAACTCCGGCGTACTGCGCGACATGATGCAGAACCATATGTTTCAGATGCTGGCCTACCTGTGCATGGAACCGCCGTCTTCATTCAAGGCGGATGCGATCCGCAACGAGAAAGCCAACCTGCTCAACTCCGTCCGAATCTACACAGAGGAAGAAGTCCCGGACAACTTCGTGCGCGGACAGTACGGCCCTTCGTTCAACAGTGACGGTACGGTGAAGCCGGGCTATCGCGACACGGCAGAGGTCAACCCGCAGTCGAACACCGAAACGTTTGCGGCGGGCAAGCTGCATATCGACAACTGGCGCTGGGAAGGCGTTCCCATCTATCTGCGTTCCGGCAAAGCCCTGTGGAAGCGCGGCACCGAGATCGTCGTCGAGTTCAAGAAAGCTCCCCAGGCTCTCTTCCGCGACACGCCTGTCGATAAGCTCGCATCGAACCGGCTGGTGTTTCATATTCAACCCCATCAGGGAATAGAGCTGCTGTTTCAGGCCAAGGTTCCCGGCCCGCTGCTGGGGCTGCAGAATGTCGATATGCGCTTCAGTTACGGCGATGCGTTCAACGCATCGCGC
>SCPW01000183.1 GCA_004298605.1 Gallionella sp. | reverse complement strand
CGAGCTTCAGCCGCCGGTGGAATACGCCACCCTGCGCGCCCTGCCGGAACGCGACGAACTGGAGATACGCTTCCCCAATGTCGTCGGCTACCGCATCGAAGTGGCCGACGAACCGCTGCGCGCCGATTACAGCGCCACGCCGGAATATGAAATAAACCTCACCCAGTTGCCGGTGGAATCCGAAATGGGCACGGCGTTTTCCGGCGAAAGGCAAAAACTGGAATTGCGCGACAAACTGGAACAAACCCGCGACCAGCAAGTCATTTACTGGCTGGCGCAGCAATGGATGAAAACCGATTTTGCCGACGAAGCGGGCAACCCGCGCATGGAAAAGTTCGGCGAAGTGCGGCGCATCGTCGAGCAGTGGTATCGGGGAAAAATTAAAATCGTCGGTGAGACCGAAGCCATATTCAAGCGGATGCTGCCGCACTACCCGGTCGCCGCCATGCTCGAAAGCCTGCGCCTCGGCCTGGCCGCCCATGCCGCAGGACAAGACCGCATCCTGCCCATCCTCAACCACTACAACAAGCTGGGCAGCACCCGCACCGTGTTCGGCCACACCACCAAGCCGACTTACCAGACCCACAAGAGCCACATCAACCTGGTGGTCGCCGATACCGACACCTGGGAACAAATCGCCGCTAAAACATTGGAAAAAATGGATGTGGTCGAAAGCTACGTCAAGAATGCCTTCCTCGGCTTCAGCATCCCCTACACCGCCAATGGCCGCGAACGGCAATACTTCCCCGACTACATCGCGCGCATCAAAACGCCGGACGACAACCGCTTCAACCTGCTGATCGAGATCACCGGGTTCAGCAAGGACAAAACTTTCAAGCGCTGGTACGTGGAGCAACGCTGGCTGCCCGCAGTGAACGCGACCCGGAAAAAGCTGGGGCAAGACCCGTGGTACTTCATCGAAATTACCGACATAGACCGCATCAAGAACGAGCTTACCGAACAAATAGAAAAACTCTCCGTGGAAATAGACGAGCAGCAACTCAGGCATGACATGATGTGGCTGCAAGCCTCCAGCCTGGATACTGTATGGGATAACGATGACGACAAACTCTTCGATCCGCTTTAACGCAGGGCATGTAGTGGAAGCCGTGTTTCCGTTCGCCGAAGGCGAAGGCAGCAAGCCGCGTCCCGTGCTGGTGGTAACCGATTCGGATGCCAATGGCGACTTTGTCGTGGTTGCCATCACGGGCGCCGCACATCACAAAAACAGCGTACCGCTTGTCAATACAGACTTGGCGCAAGGCAGGTTGAACAAGCCCAGCCATGTCCGCGCCGACAAAATTTTCTCGATGAACGCAAAAGCCGTGACGCAGACCTTTGGCGTCGTGAAGCCAAACATTTTGGGCAAGGTCAAAAGCCTGATATGCCCGGCTGTCGGCTGCAAATAGGAATCCGCCATGAGCCAATCTGAAAACAAAAAGATCGACAGCCTCAAGCACAAAAACGCCAAACGCGCCCACATTCCCAGCAAGGAAGAAGCCGGGTTTGAAGATACCAGCAACATCGTCGCCGCAAAACAAACTGCCGCATATCCGCTCAACCCCGTCACCCATAGGGGCCAAGACCCCGAGCTATTCTGGATGCACAAATACGGCGCAGCGGACGAGCAGACACACCTCAACGTGGACATCCGCTCGCTCTACCGCCACGAGCACGTCGCGCCAGAAACCCTGATCCGGCGGCTGTTTGATTTCAAGCGCGAAGCCAGCCGGAATCAGGACATGTTCGAGAGCGAACTGGTGGACACCCTGTTCGGCAACTACCACGACATCGAAGAACTCGACAAACCGCAAAGCTACTACCAGCACGCCGACCGCTGGAGCAACCGCCTGATCCAGGGCGACTCGCTGCTGACCATGACCAGCCTGCTCGAACGCGAAGGCATGGCGGGCAAGGTGCAGATGATCTACATCGACCCGCCCTACGGCATCAAATACGGCAGCAACTGGCAGATCAAACTGGACGACCGCAACGTCAAGGACGGCGACGACGCCGCGCTCTCCGGCGAACCCGAAGTGGTCAAGGCCTTCCGCGACACCTGGGAACTCGGCATCCACTCCTATCTGAGCTATCTGCGCGAACGTCTGCTGGTGGCGAAAGAACTGCTCACTACTTCCGGTTCCTGCTTCGTGCAGATCAGCGACGAGAATGTCCATCTGGTGAGGTGTTTGATGGATGAGGTGTTTGGGAGTGGGAATTTTATTTCTTTAATTCCGTTTGCAAAAACGGCTGGCGCAGGAAGCAATGTGCTTGGTTCAGAATTTGACTATCTAATTTGGTACGCAAAAGACATTGAAAGTACAAAATTTCGACAGCTTTTTCTCCCCAAGGCATCAAATACTTTCAAGAGCTATAAGTATGCAGTTTCACCTGACTCAAAATCAGTAAGGCCTGCATCAAAAGAAGAAAAGCAGAACCCAATTTTATTGCCAGATGGGTGGCGCTTAGCTCAGCTTAGCTTTGCAGTATCCCAAGATCCAGGCAAGCTAGAAGAAAGGCTTTATAGCTTCGAAGGGAAAAATTATGACTGTGGAACTAATAGGCATTGGAAGACAAAGAATCCTACAGGCTTGGATAATCTTGCCAAACGTGGAAGATTAATTGGATTGGGTTCACAACTTAATTACATTCGATACCATGATGATTTTCCTGCAACTGCTTTAACAAACGACTGGACAGATACTGGTAGCGCTGGTTTTTCAAGCTCCGATCCTAAAGTTTACGTTGTTCAAACTGATACCGAGGTTATCAAACGCTGTATTCTCATGACCACCGACCCCGGCGATCTCGTACTCGACCCGACCTGCGGTTCCGGTGCCACGGCGCATGTGGCCGAGCAATGGGGACGCCGCTGGATCACCACCGACACCTCGCGCATCGCGCTCAACATCGCCAAGACGCGGCTGATGACGGCGACCTATCCGTGGTACACGCTCAAGGATGAGGTTGCGCTTTCACCCTCTCCCCAGCCCTCTGGTGAAACTACTAGCCATTCGACTAGGCCAGCAAAAAACGCTGGCCAAGTCGCTGGTTATCCCGTCAAGGGAGAGGGAGCCGCTCCCCTCCCCCCTCGCGGGGGAGGGGTTGGGGGAGAGGGGGTGAAATCGTGGGACATCCGCAACGGCTTCATCTACAAAACCGTGCCGCACGTCACGCTGAAAAGCCTGGCCAACGACGAACCGCCGGAAACGGAGACGCTGTTCGATCAGCCGGAGGTGAACAAGAAAAAACTGCGCGTGGCGGGGCCGTTCACCGTGGAAACCTTGCAGGCCTTCGAGCCGCTGTCACCGGAAGCCTTGTCCGATGCGGGTATGCACGCCGAAGCCGCGCAGAATTTCACCCAGCGCATCTTCGAGCACCTGAAATCGGCAGGCATCAAGAACGGCGCCCGCAACGAAACCGCCGTGTTTGCGCGCGTGGATACGCTGGGCAATGAATGGCTCCACGCCGAAGGTTTCTATCAAGCCAGCAATGGCGAGCGCAAAGCCTACCTCCACATCGGCCCGCAGTTCGGCACCGTGAGCCGCCAGGCCGTCAACGGCGCGGTGAAAGAAGCCCGCTCGCGCGGCGACGCCGATTGGCTCATCATCCTGGGCTTCGCCTTCGAGAGCGACATCGACACGCAACAAAGCACCAAGCTGGCGGGTTTTGAAGTGACCAAGGTGCGCATGCACGATGATCTGTTGCAGGAAGGGCTGCTGAAGAAAGACAAGAAGGCGGCGTCGTTTGTGACTATCGGTGAGCCGGATATTACCCTCTCCCCCAGCCCCTCTCCCGCAAGCGGGAGAGGGGAGTTTATTCAGGTGGAAATTCGCGGTCTGGACATCTACGACCCGGTGAAGGACGAGGTGAAAGCGCGCAGCGTGGCCGACATCGCCTACTGGATGGTGGATGACAATTACGACGGCAGCAACTTCATGGTGCGCCAAGTGTTCTTCTGCGGCGGCGACCACGACGAATTCGACAAATGGAAAAAAGGGCTGTCAGACCTCGCCAAGCAGACTACCAAACGCAAGGTGGAGCAGACTCTCAAGATCGAAATTGACGAGGAGGCCTTCGATCGCGTTTACGGTTTT
>SCPW01000020.1 GCA_004298605.1 Gallionella sp. | reverse complement strand
GCGGGCGCTGCTCAAGTTGCGCGAAGGCGAGGTGGCGGCCTTGCGCACACCGGCCGGTATCCAGGAGCTGGAAATTTTGTCGGTGACATATCGCGAGTTGGGCTGAAGCGTGTTCGTTGCCGCCGTTATTACTCCGGCGTGCTTTTTCAGTTAGTATCCGTTCTGGCAGGCATTCTCTATACGCACTCCGCAAATTATGGACGCTAAATTATTGAGTATTCTCGGTAACCGCGAGGAAAATTACCCGCATGCCCTGGCGCAGCAATTCCCGCGCATACTGGACAAAGTACTGGCATTGTGGGACACGCCCAGCATCGAGGCCTATTTTGCCGATTTGCTGGTCGATGATCGCGGTGACAGGGCAGGCTTCCCCAAAGAGGTGGCTTCCGATATTTTTTATTTGAGCACCTTGCTTCAGCAGCGGCCAGACCGCGACAAGAAAAATCCCTGGGGGTATATCCCGGAAGCCATCGAACAGGAAATCAAACGGCAGAATATACAGTTTTCCCCGCAGGGGTTTATCAGGGCGAGCGAAGAGGGCAGGGGCGGAATAGTTGCCTTGTTTTTGAACGCGGGTATGGATGTCGACACGTGCGATGAGCGGATGTGGACGCCGCTGACGTTTGCCGCATTTAACGGATATGAGGAAATTGTCACGCTGCTGATCAAAAGCGGCGCAGATGTGAACCATAGGGACAACGCCGGCTACACCCCGTTGCACTGGGCCGCTTTTAACGGGCACACGAAGGTGGTGCAGCTGCTGCTGAGCAACCGCGCCGATGTCAATGCGCGCAGCAACCATGGCTGGACGGCCTTGCTGCAAGCGGCCACACGCGGCCACCTGTCGGTAAGTTGCATACTCATCGAAAAGGGCGCGGGCGTAAATGCCGTCTCCAATGACGGGTGGACAGCTTTGCACAAGGCTGCCGCGAACGGGCATTTGCCCGAGGTGATGTTGCTGCTCAGCAAGGGCGCGGATCCCAGCGCAAAATACCGCGATGGGACGACCGCGCTGGATCTCGCCATCAAGAATAAGCACGAGCAAATCGCCGCAAAATTGTCTGCCGTGACCTGACGGTTATTTGATGGCTATCTTGATACAATGGAAACTGCCCGGACAGGGATAAAAAACAGCTAACGCACTTAGGGAACACGCCATGAAAAAGATCGAAGCGATTATCAAACCATTCAAGCTGGACGAAGTGCGCGAAGCGCTTTCCGAACTGGGAGTGAGCGGGCTGACAGTTACCGAAGTCAAGGGTTTTGGTCGGCAAAAAGGGCACACCGAGTTGTATCGCGGCGCCGAATACGTGGTGGATTTCCTGCCCAAAATCAAAGTGGAGGTGGTGGTTCCAGCCGAGTTGCTCGATATGGCGGTTGAAGCCATTATCAAGGCCGCGCATACCGGCAAAATCGGCGATGGCAAAATTTTTATTTCAACGGTAGAGCAGGTTATCCGCATCCGCACCGGTGAGACCAACGAAACCGCGCTGTAATTTGTGGGGGCGCGATGAATCGCGCCCCTGCGGTAAAACCGTGCGCGCAATGCCCTGAAGATTTACCCGCCCGCCCGGCATGCGTATAATGCGCCCTTTGCCGAGGGCAGCTCAATATGCGTATCATCCAAAAAGCACTGACCTTTGACGACGTTCTGCTCGTTCCCGCCTATTCAAACGTATTGCCGCGCGATGTCAGCCTGCGTACCCAGCTTACCCGCAACATCAGCCTGAATACCCCGTTGCTGTCTTCGGCGATGGACACCGTCACGGAATCGCGACTGGCGATCGCGCTGGCGCAGGAAGGGGGGATCGGTATCATACATAAAAATATGCCGGCATCCGCGCAGGCCGCCCAAGTCGCCAAGGTCAAGCGTTTTGAAAGCGGTGTAGTCAAAGAACCCATCACTATTACGCCCGACATGACGGTGCGCAATGTGCTG
>SCPW01000182.1 GCA_004298605.1 Gallionella sp. | reverse complement strand
CGTTTTTGCTGGCGCGCATTTCCATGCTGGGCGCAGCAAATTCCGGGTCATGTCTGGTGACCACTTCCAGCACAGCTTGCGCGAAGCCCGCCTGCTGTCGGCCAAAAATTTTCAGCGGGAATTCGCAGGGGTATTCGACCAGGCTGTCGGTTAATTTTTTTTCGGGGAATTCGCTCATGATTGTTCTCTCATGCGTGGTGCATATTGCGGGCGCAATTCATTGCGCCCCTACGTTATTTGGCCATTTGAAATGGGATTGGGATCGGGCGCCGGGATCAAGCCGGCAATCAGTTGCAGCAATGCCTTTCCCCGATACGGTTTGCCGATGCAGGCGTTCGCGCCCAGTTGCAGCGCATGGCCGCGTTGTTTGTCCGCGCCGCGCGATGTCATCATGACGATGGGCAGGTAGCGTGTCCTATCGTCGCGGCGCAGATGCACGGCCAATTCGAAGCCGTCCATGCGCGGCATTTCGATGTCGATCAGTATTGCGGAAGGGTCGATTCCGCCGAGCTGTTCCAGCGCGTCCACGCCATCCCTGGCGGTGACAACCCGGTATCCGGCGCGCGCCAGCAAGCGGGTGGCGATTTTGCGCAGGGTGAGCGAATCGTCCACCACCATCACCAGCGACCGGGTGCGCAACGCTTCCGGCGCCGTCTGGCCGGCTTTGCGCGCCGCCGCCCCGATGCGTTGCGCCAGTTGCGCCGGGTTCAGGATCAGCGCGACCGAGCCGTCACCCAGTAGGGTCGCGCCGGTAACCCACGGCAGCCGCGCCAGTTGCGGGCCGGTATTTTTCGCTGCCGCCTCGTGGTCGCCTTGCAGCTCATCGACGTGCAGGGCCATCCGCTGTTTGCCGCTGCGCAGCAGCAATACCGGGTTGCACGGCAGGTTTTCCGGGACGCGCCCGGCATCGCCCAGCAAGTGCGGCAGGTAATGGAGCTGATAGGTTTTGCCCTGCCAGCCGATCTGGCGGTCGCGATAAAGCTGCGCCAGCTCCGACGGTTTCATCTGGCGCACCTGCTCCACCATGGCAGAGGGAATCGCGCAGGGCGTGTCGCCGGAACGCACCATCAGCACGCGCGTAACGGCCAGAGTGAAGGGCAGGCGGATCGTGAACTGCGTGCCCCGCCCGCGCTTCGAGCTGACGTCGACCCGCCCGCCCAGCGCGGCAATCTCGCTGCGCACCACGTCCATGCCGATCCCGCGCCCCGCCACTTCCGTCACTTCGGTCGCGGTCGAAATACCCGGCAGAAAAATCAGTTGCGCCAGTTGATCGTCGCTGGCCGTCTCGTCGGGTTGCAGCAATCCCCCGGCCAGCGCTTTTTCGCGCAAAGCCGCAAAATTCAGGCCCGCGCCGTCATCGCTGAGCGTGAATACCAGCTCATTGCTTTCCTGGTGCAGGCCCAGGCAAACCTCGCCGATGCGGTCCTTGCCGGCCTGGCTGCGCGCCTGCCCGTCTTCCAGTCCATGCGCTATGGCATTGCGCAGCAAATGCTCGAACGGCGCGGTCATTTTTTCCAGCACGCTGCGGTCCAGCTCCACAGCCGTGCCGGTCAGCTCAAGGTTGGCGCGCTTGCCCAGCTCTTTCGCCGTTTGCCGCACGATGCGGTACAAGCGTTCGCCGATGCTGGCGAACGGCACCATGCGCACGCCCATCAAATCCTGCTGCAACTCGCGGTTGAGGCGCGCCTGCAGTGACATCGCCGCAGCGGCCACGTCGATATTTTTCAGCAGCGACTGTTGCACGGCCCGCACGTCATGCACGCTTTCGCCCATGAAGCGCGCCGATTCCTGCAAGCGGGCAAGAAGGCCGGGCTCAAGCTGGCTTTTGGTCTGGTTTTCCATTTCGCGCAACTGGCCGCGCAACTGCGCCACGCTGCCGGTCAGTTCCAGCAAACCTTCCTTGAAAGCGCGCATTTCAGTTTCCATGCGCGAACGGGACGCGCCGATTTCGCCGGCCTTGCTCACCAGCTTATCCACCACATCCGAACGCACGCGCAACATGTTGCCGCGCGAGGCGCGCTCCGCACCGGCATCCCGCGTGCGGCGCTCCGCCTTGCGCCCCGCGCCGTGCTGGTCTGACGCGCGCCTCCCCATCGCTTCCCGGCACACTTCCGCTCCCCTGGCACGGCAGCCGCGCGCCTCTTCGAGCAGCCCGGTTATGCGGTCAAAATCGCTTTCCAGGCTATCCCGGTACCCGTCCCCGTCGCGCGCCTGCGCGGCGGCCAGCAGATGCCCTTCCATTTCATGCGCGACCTCGCCGATGCGCATCGCGCCCGTCATGCGCGCGCTGCCCTTGAGCGTGTGCAACAACCGTTTCAACAGTTGCAACTGCCGCGCGTCGCGCGGCTGCCCGCGCCACGCGCGCAATCCGGCGTCTATCCCGGAACACAGGTTATCCGCCTCCTCCAGGAACACCGGCAGCAATTGCTCGTCCATGTCGTCGCGGACTTCCAGCGCGCCCGCCCT
>SCPW01000181.1 GCA_004298605.1 Gallionella sp. | reverse complement strand
AGTTTGGGCGTGACGCGCTCATCGGCGTCGATGGAGAGCACCCATTCATTGGCCGCATAGCCCAACGCGCGGTTTTTCTGCGCGCCGAATCCCGGCCAATCGTGCATATAAACCCGCGCGCCGAGCTCTTTGCAAATCTCCACCGTCGCATCGCTGCTGCCGGAATCCACCACGATAATTTCGCCTGCCCACGCCACCGATTCGAGGCAGGCGCGGATATTCGCCGCCTCGTTTTTGGTGATGATGATGACGGATATCTCAGCCATGCCCGGGCACCCCTTCGGCAGCGCCCGGAACCGGCTTGAGTTTGACGAACAACACCGCTGTCATGAACGCGAAAAACAGGCCGTCGGCGTGATCCAGCAACGCCGAGTTGAACAGGCAGTTGGCCAGATAGGCCAGCACCAGGCCGCGCGCGGCATCCTGTTCGAACGGCGCATCCAGCAGCGGCGCGCACCGCCATTGCGTGTAAAAAAGATAGAGCAGCAAAGCCAGACCGGCCACGCCGGTTTGCGCCGCGATCATCAGGTATTCGTTGTGCGGGTTACGCGTTTGCTTCGCGTCCGTCCCTTGAGTCTGCTCGGCAAACGCGGCGGGAAAACCGCCGGTACCCACGCCGAAGACGGGCTGCTGCCGCACGATGTGCAGCGTATTGTAATAAAAATCCAGGCGCTGCCCGGTGGAAGTTTCCTTGCCGCGATTCGGTTGCCATGCCTGATATTCCGCCATCACCAGCCCCACCCGGCCATGCAGCCGCGGCGAGGCGTGATAGGCCGCCGCCACCAATCCCGCGAGCAGCAGCGCCAATGCCACGCCCTGCCGCCAGCCCCATTCCCTGCCGCGCCCGTGCAGATAACGCGCCAGCGTCGCCCAGGCAAACCAGCCCAGCAATACCAGCAGGATCATGTAACCGGTGCGCCCCTGCACCATGAACAGCACGTTGGCCGCGCCCAGCAACGCAAACAGACCCCAGGCTGCCCGCGCACCAATCGAAGCGGCATCACGCAGATTGAGCAACGCCAGAAATACCGCGAATGCCATCATGTTGTTCTGCGTGATATGGCTGTAAAAAATGACCGGATTATCCGGTTCGGAAAACACGCTCATCCAGTGCTGCACAGGCAATAGCTTCAGTCCCACCAGCCAGGACAGCGCCAGGGTCAACCCCATTGCCGCAAGAAACGCATACTGCGCCCTGCGCCGGATGGCTTCGTCCGATAGCGGCAACATGAAAAGCGGGATCATGGCCAGATCGAGGTATTTGGCGAGTGTGCCCGATGCCTCGCGCAACGGCGTCGCGCCGTAAAACATCGCAAACAACAGTACGGCAAACAACAGCCAGGCCGCGCGCGCCACCGGATGCCGCGCGGCGATCCGCCAGACGGCGCGGGCGTTGAACAGCGCGCCCAACAGCACGATGGCCAGCAGCAGGTTATCCAGCGCCACGGAAATCGGCACGGTCAAACCCAGCAGCACGATGCACGCGCGCAGCGGCGGAAGCGTGAAGCGTTGCGGCGGCGCCAGGGCAGCGTCCGGTTTCACGACCGGCTGTCCTGTTGCGGGTTTGGCCGGTATTCCGGCACCCAGCGCACCAGCGCCTCACGCACCGCATCATCCGCCACGACAGTTGCGGCCACCCACTCCAGCAGGTGTACCAGCCAGGCCGCATCAACCTGCCGGGCCTGGGCGATGCGCAGTTTCGGATGCGGGGTGGGCAGGGTGTGCTCGTTGTCGGCCAGCAATTCTTCGTAAAGTTTTTCGCCGGGGCGCAGGCCGGTGAACTCGATTTTGATCTCTTCTTCCGTAAAGCCGGACAGGCGGATCAGGTCTTTCGCCAGATCCACGATCTTCACCGGATCGCCCATGTCCAGCACGAAAATCTCCCCGCCCTGCCCCATCAGCCCGGCCTGCAACACCAGTTGCGCGGCTTCGGGGATGGACATGAAGTAGCGGGTGATTTCGGGATGCGTGACGGTGATCGGCCCGCCTTGCGCGATTTGCGCGCGGAACTTGGGGATCACGCTGCCGGTGCTGCCCAGCACATTGCCGAAGCGCACCATCACAAAACGGGTATTCCCGTCTTCCGCCAGCGCGGGAGGAACCGGCCTGTCCTGAACCCTCCGGCTCTGGTCGAAAGAAGCTTGGCGGGGGAGGGTCGAAGGCAGTTGCAGCGCTTGGCATACCATCTCGGCCAGCCGTTTGGAAGCGCCCATCACATTGGTCGGATTGACCGCCTTGTCGGTGGAGATCATCACGAATTTGGCGACCCCATGTTGCTGCGCCGCGCGCGCCACCGTCCAAGTGCCCAGCACGTTGTTGCGGATCGCCTGCCAGGCGTTGTGCCGCTCCATCAGCGGCACATGCTTGTAGGCCGCCGCGTGAAACAGCGCGCACGGTTGATGCTGTTGCATGGCCTCGTTTACCCGCGCGGCATCGCGCACATCGCCCACCATGCAGACAATATTCAATGCCGGGAAATCCCGTACCAGTTCCTGCTCGATGGTGTACAGGGCAAATTCGTTCAACTCGAACAGCACCAGCCTGGCGGGCGCGAAGCGCGCAATCTGGCGGCACAGCTCCGAGCCTATCGAACCGCCCGCGCCGGTCACCAGCACCACTTTTCCGGTCAGCAAACCATGCAGCCCGGCATCGTCCAGCACCACCGGATCGCGCCCCAGCAGATCGTCCAGCTCGACCGCGCGCAGTTGCGACACCGCCACTTTTCCGCTCATCAAGTCATTGAACGACGGCACGGTGAGCGCCTTGACTTTTGCGGCGTTGCACAACTGGATCGCGCGCTTGCGTTGCTGGTGCGAGCTGGACGGCATGGCGATAATCACTTGCTGCACGCCGAGCCGCCCGGCCCATTCCGGCAGGCTATCCAGCCCGCCCAGCACGCGGATGCCGTTCAGCGTGCGCCCGTGGCGTTCGCCGTTGTCGTCGAGAAAACCGACCAGCCGCCAGTCGCTGCTCTTGACCAATTCCTTCGCCAGGCTCGCCGCCGCATCGCCCGCGCCGAGCACCAGCACCGGTTCGCCGTGCAGCTTGATATCGCCGTACAAGGCTTTCTCTTTCCACATGCGGTAAACAAAGCGGCTGCCGCCCATCAGCAGGATCAGCAGCAGCGGGTTGATGGCCAGCACCGAGCGCGGGATCACCAGGCCCAGGCGCAGCATCCAGAACATCAGCGGGATGGCCGCCGCAGACAGCATGACCGCCAGAAAAATGCGGCGCAGGTCGGTGGTGCTGGCATATCGCCAGATGCCGCGATACAGGTTGAACCGCCAGAAAACGATGACCTGCAACGGGACAACCCAGAACAGGGTTTGTTGCAGCTCCGCAACAAATTCGGCGGGCAACTCGAAATTGAAGCGCAGCAAATAAGCCAGGCTCCACGCCAGGGCCGCCGCAACGGCGTCGTGCAGTACGGCCAGGATGGTGCGCACATTGAATTTAAACATCGGCAACCTTTTTCCCGGCAAATTGATATTCCCGCCAACGCTGGTCTATCCGCCACATCAGCACAAAATAAACCATACCCCAGCCCAGCAACAGGCTGCCCTGCCCCGCGCGATGCAGGCCGATGCCCCACAAGGCCGATGCGCCCGCCAGCAGCATCAGCGCATATTCGGCAAGCGCGGTATTGCGGTGGCCGCAGCCCATTTGCACCAGCCGCTGGTAGTAATGGCCCCGGTGCGCCTGCGAAAGCTTTTCGCCGCGCCGCGCGCGCTTGAATAATGTCACGGTCGCATCGGCCACAAACGGCGAAAACACCAGCGGCGTGAACCAGAATGGCCAATAGCCCTGTTGCCAGCCCCACACGCCGAGCGCGGCGGCAAGGAATCCCAGCGGGATCGAACCGGCATCGCCCATGAATATTTTGGCGGGGTGAAAATTGAAAAACAAAAAACCCAGCGCCGCCGCCGCAACCGAAAAATTCAGCAGCGCAAACGCCCCGTCTCCGCCCAGCCACGCGCCAACCCCGTAGCAGCCGAAGCCTGACATCGCCATGCCGCCCGCCAACCCGTCCGAGCCATCCATGAAGTTGT
>SCPW01000180.1 GCA_004298605.1 Gallionella sp. | reverse complement strand
GTCGCTTTCCCTTCGTACAGCGACTATGTCACGCGCGGAAAGCTGGCGGAAGCCACGTCGGGCTTGGCCGATGGGCGTGTCAAGATGGAGCAGTTTTTCCAGGATAACCGCACCTATATCGGGGGCACCTGCCCCGCCGCGACCACCTACTTCACGTTCGCCTGCAGCAACCTCACGGCGACAACGTATACGATAACCGCAACCGGCGCAGACGATAACCTGTCCGCCTTCAGCTACACCATCGATGAAACCAACACGAGGGCTTCAAATACACCGTGGGGTACCAGCGCGACATGCTGGGTCATCAACAATGGAGGCGCATGTTGAACGCCTTTCCCGCTAACAGGCACTCGGGGTTTTCGCTGACCGAGCTAATGGTCGGCATCGCGATCATGGGCATCCTGCTGGGGCTGGCCATGCCCAGCTTCCGGATATGGCTCCAGAATTCCCAGATCCGCAACGCGGCCGAATCCGTCCAGAACGGGATACAGCGGGCGCGGGCAGAAGCGGTGGCGCGCAACACGAATGTCGAATTTGTGTTGGGAGTGGATTCTTCCTGGGTGGTCAGGGTGGCAAACCCCGTCTCGGTGATCGAGTCAAGAGCCAGCACCGAGGGCTCACAAAACGTCACCCGCACGGTGTTGCCCGCAGGCGCAACAACTATCACTTTCAGCAATCTCGGGGCCGTGGCGACCAATGCGGATGCTTCCGCCGCCCTCGCGCAGGTCGACCTCGATTCGCCCCTGCTGTCGGCGGCGGACAGCAAGGATTTAAGGGTTACGGTCGGCGTGGGCGGCAATGCCAGGATGTGCGATCCCAACCTGGCTTCCGGTTCCAGCCCGCGCGCATGTTAACCGGGGATAAGGGTCATGAATAAACGGAGAATCTCGTCACCCGGATACGCCCAGCAGGGCGCCGTATTGCTGGAAGCGATGATCGCCATCCTGATTTTTTCCATGGGCGTGCTGGCGGTGGTCGGCTTGCAGGCGGCCATGATCAAGAATACCGCCGAATCGAAATTCCGCGCCGATGCCGGCTATATCGCCCAGCAACGGATAGGCCAGATGTGGTCGGATCCGGACAATCTTGCCGCCTACCTTGAGGCAAATACCGATATTTCCGCCTTGCTGCCCGGCGGGACACGGACCGTCACCCAGCCGGTTGCCGGGCAGTTTGTGATTACAATCACCTGGCAGCAACCGGGAGAGGCGCCGCACAGCTTCACCACCACTGCCAGCATCACCGGGGGCTAGGAGCCATGGAACCGAACAGCAGGCGCCCACTTTCCCGCCAAACCGGGTTCACACTGGTGGAAATCATGGTCGGGCTGGCCATCGGAATGCTCGCGACTCTGGTCATCATGCAGGTTTTTTCCGTCTTTGAAGCACAGAAACGCGTCACCACGGGAACAGCCGACGCACAAACCAATGGCGGCATCGCGCTGTACAACATCGGGCGCGAGCTCCAGATGGCCGGATACCCGCTGATGCCCGTCACCGATTCCCCGCTCGAATGCACGACGACAACGATTGATCCCCTTGCAGGCGTAGGCGGCATATTTCCCGTCGCCATTACCGACGGCGGTGCGGCCGCAGGCGCCAGCGACAGCATCACCATACGCTACGGCACAACGATGACGGGCGGGGTGCCCACCCCGATTACCGCGATGGTCGGCCAGACGGCGACCGTCGCCAACAATCTGGGCTGCCAGGGCAACAATATTGCGTTGATCGTTAACGGGACCGCTTGTGCCGTGACGAGCGCGAGCGCCGTGGTGGCCAGCACCACGACGATAACATTGCAGAACACGACCGGCGCCATCGCAAACGCCAACCTTTCCTGCCTGGGAGTGTGGAACGAGATCGTTTACGGCGTGAACAATGGCAACCTGGACCGGAGCGGTGTTCCGAGCGTGGCGGGCATCGTCAACGTTCAGGCGCAATACGGGGTTTCCAACACGGCCGCCTCCAACCAGGTCACCCAATGGGTGAACGCGAGCGGCGGCACGTGGGCCGCGCCCGCGGTCGCCGACCGCAACCGGATCAAGTCCGTCCGCGTCGCCGTCGTGGCGCGCAACGCAAAAATGGAACCGGCCGCTGTAACTGCCGCATGCAGCTCCACTACCGCCGCCGCGCCTACCGGCTTGTGCGCATGGGCCGGAAGCGCCTCCTCGCCCGCACCGACGATCGACCTGAGCAACGATCCGGATTGGCTGCGCTACCGTTACCGGGTGTTCGAAACCATTATTCCCCTGCGCAACATGATCTGGTCCAAGGATACGCTATGAAATCGAAATTGACGCCATGCTACAACAGCCCCGGCTATGGGCGCGTCAGCGCCATGAGGCAGCGCGGCGTGGTGCTGTTTTTCGCCCTCATCGCCCTGCTCGCCATGTCGCTCGCGGCAGTCGCGCTGATCCGCTCGGTGGATACCGGAACCATGATTGCGGGCAATCTGGCGTTCAGGCAGGCCGCCACCACCTCCGGCGACGCGGGGGTCGAGACCGCCATGAACTGGCTGAACGCGACGCAGACGGCAAACAGCGCCAAAAATGTTTATACGGACACCACCCATTCTTTCAATATCACCGCTGCGGCAAACGGCTATTACTCCAACGCCGACCCCACACTGGATATTTTTGCCGATGCCACGTGGAACGCCATTACCGCCATCCCTGCAGTGACCGACAACAGCGGCAATTCCATACGCTATATCATCCAGCGGATGTGCAACACCGCCAATCAGGTGCCCACCCCGGCAAACTGCCTCCTCAGCAGCGCCGCTGTCGACAACAATGGGCAGAACATCCCTCTCCCCTCGGAGATTTGTACGGGTGCGGGGTGCCCTGCCGCGGGCCAGACCCCGCAGATCCGCATCACCGTCAGAACCACAGGTCCAAAAAACACGGTCAGTTACATACAGGCATTTGTCTATTAGGAGGCCATCATGAAACGCTATTTGAGCACTCGTCCCACCGTTTGCCGTTTGTTATGGTTTGCGCTGACCGCCGGTCTCGCGCTGCCGCTCCCCGCGCTGGCGGCTTCAGTCGCACTGGCGACCTCACCGCTGGCGACTTCCACCAACAGCTCGGTGCTGCCCAATCTGATGTTCATTCTGGATAATTCCGGCAGCATGGGGCAGGACTACACGTCGGATTACATGTCGAGGTATAGCGTAAGTGTCGCCAGCGGGAGCAATCCGTGGACGGACGACGACTGGAGCTCTCCCGCATCCGATGAGAAGAACTGCAAGGACAGCGCGGACGATGACGGCAGTGTCAGCTCCTCGGTGACTTCGTTGGATCTCTGCGTGGTGGGCGATGTCCCCTATATGACCGGCGCCATGAATTCGCAGTACTACAACCCCGCCATCCTGTACTCGCCCGGCGTCAACGCCGATGGTACCAGCAAGGCCAGCCAGACCAACCCGGCCAGCGTGCTTACGGACGGTTACAACAAACAGAACAAGACACAGTTGAATGCCAGCACAACCACCATCAATTTGACCTCCTCCTACCCGGATCGGGTCTGGTGCAAAAATGCCAGCGACTCCCCCACAGGGCCGGATTGTGTCAAGAACAGCGATTACACTTACCCGAATTCGACCTACAAATACGGGCGCAGCAGCGGCGATGTCAAGGGCGTGTATAGCGCCCCCTACTATTACGATGTCGTTCCAACCGAGCACTGCACGGCCGCGGACCTGAAAACCTGCACCCTCTCCTCTGTGCCGACGGGCTCCTACACTTTCCCCGCAAAATCGCGCTGGTGCAGCGACACCAACCTCACCGTTTGTCAGGCGACCAAAACGGCTACCTACAAGTATCCCCGTTACGTGGGCACCAGCGCCACCGCCGTGGCGGCCACGGGTTATGCGAAGGTGGGGGGCACTTCGAAAAACAAATGCTTCAGCAGTATCAAAGTGAACGGGGTCGAAATTCTGGGCGCCACCATCTGCTGGGGCAATACGGAAAATGACCCCGGCTTTGCCGCTTTGCTGAAAAATCAGATCAATACTTATAGCTCCAACCCCGAGTACACGGCCGTCGTCAACACGGGTGATACCTACATATACCTCACTTCAACCCTGGCGGCAGGCGCCACCGCCAACGGCAATGTTACCTATACCAGCACCGGCACGACGCTGACCATGCAAAGCGGAACGGACATTACCGGCGGCGTCACGGGCGTCACGACACCCCCCTACACTTTTGCGCGCACCAACATCGTTTCCACCACGGCAACCTACCCCAAGGTGGCCGCACGCACCGATTGTTCGGGCGCGGTCGGCTCCAGCGGCTGCACCTACGCCGAGGAAATCGCCAATTTCGGCAACTGGTACGCTTACTATCGCACCCGTATGCAGGGTATGAAAAGCGCCGCAAGCCAGGCTTTCAAGACAATTGACAGCCGCTACCGCGTCGGCTTCATCACCATCGCCAACCAGAGCAGCGCGGGAAATTACCTCCCGATCGCCAAATTCGACAATGTCGCCAGCGGCTCGGAGGCGCCCAACCAGAAGTCAAACTGGTACACGGCACTGTTTAATATCGCCCCCAGCTCATCCACCCCACTGCGCTCGGCGCTCTCGGTGGTGGGGCGTATTTTTGCCGGGAAAAAACCGGTAGGGACGTCCGACCCGATGCAATATTCCTGCCAGCAAAACTTTGCCCTGCTCACCACGGATGGCTACTGGAACACGGATACCGCTTCCGATGTAAAAGATATTGCCGGGAACGCGATCGGCAACATGGATAGCGGTTCGGGCACGCGTCCGATGTATGAAGGCCCCACGGCCACATCCGCCACCCTGGCCGACGCCGCCAAGTACTACTACGATACCGATCTGCGCAACGGCGCCCTGAGCAACTGCACCGGTTCACTGGGGCTGGACGTGTGCGATGACAACGTGTTCATCAGCGGCACGGACAACAACGTCAAGCAGCATATGACCACCTTCACCCTTGGCCTGGGCGTGGATGGCACGGTGACTTACAGCGGGGACTATAAAACGGCCGAAGACCTTACAGCGGCCCCAACAGATGCGCGGCTGGATTACTACAATATACTCAAAGGGGTAGGCACACCCACCGGAAACTGGCCCGTTCCTGTGCAGAACACGGAAACAGCGGTAGATGATCTGTGGCATGCGGCCGTCAACGGGCAAGGAACCTATTTCAGCGCCAAGGATCCGGCCCAACTCGCCACGGGCCTCGGCGAGGCGCTCGCCGCCATCGGGTCGAAACTGGGCTCCGCCGCCGCCGCCGCCACCAGCACGCTGAACCCCGTAGCGGGCAACAACTTCGCCTATGTCGCCAGCTATACCACGGTGAAATGGCAGGGCAACCTGGAAGCGCGCAGCATCAACGTGAATACCGGTGTGGTCAGCGAGACCGCGACCTGG
>SCPW01000179.1 GCA_004298605.1 Gallionella sp. | reverse complement strand
CCGACAACCGCGCATTGCGCGGTTGTCGGCGAATTGCATGACCGGCATGTATGATGGCGCTTTCAGCGTGAACAGCCAGCCGGTCTTGCCCTTCTCTTTCGCGGCATCCTGCGCCGCCTGCAGCACGTCTTCGGGCAGGCCAGAAAGCTTGCTGACGCTCTCATGCTCGTGCGAGAGTCCATCGCCCCCTCTCCCATCGGGGGAGGGTTGGGGTGGGGGAAAGCTCTCGATCACCAGCGTGTAGTCGTTGGTCGCGTCGAGCAGATTGTCGGAAAAACGCGACGACAATTCTGCCAGACGTTCCTGAATTTCCAGATAGCGCTTCTTCTTGTCTTCCGGCAACTCCGCACCGCCGAGGCGGAAATCGCGCAGCTCGTTCTCGATGATCTTCTTGCGTGCCGCGCTCAAACCGGCGAATTCTGGGCTGTTGCGCAGCGCCTTGAATTTCTCGAACAGCGCGAGGTTTTGTCCGAGCTCGGCGTAATACTGGGTGATCTTCGGCAGCGTCGCGTTATACACCTCGCGCAACTCGGGTGAATTCATCACCGCATTCAAATGCCCGACCGGCCCCCACGCGCGCGACAGCCGCTCGTTGGCGTCTTCCATCGGCACGATGAAATCTTGCCAGGTAGGTGGCGCATCATCGTTTAGCAGCCGCGCAATCAGCGCGCGGTTTTCTGCCAGCAGTTGCTCTATTGCGGGCGCGACATGTTCGGGTTTGATCTCCGCGAAACGCGGCAGACCGGAGAAGTCGAGTAGTGGGTTCATGGATGAGATTGAAATAAATGCTGCGGTGGGAAATCTGACAATCACATTTTACTACGAAACATTCTGGCAATAACCCGGCTCGTGCTGGTCAGCAGTAGGCCACGCTGTCGCCCGACAGCCATAGTCGGCGTGCGGGATACCCCTTGCCTTATTTTGCTACGCCGGTCTTGCGGCACCAAGCCGATATTGGGCACTCGTCGCAGCGGGGCGCGGTTGGGGTGCAAACCTCGCGCCCGAGAGAAATCATGTTCACATGTAGCGAGTAGCGCAGCTCCGGCGGGGTTTTGGATTGCAGGCGATCCATGTCGCGCGGCGCGCAGTGCTTGTCTTTTTGCGTTGGCCTGACCCATCCGAGGCGTCTGGCGATCCGCCAGCAATGCGTGTCCACGGGAAAAACTTGCCTGCCCAGCGAATACACCAAAACGCATCGCGCAACCTTCTTGCCGACTCCCGGCAGCGACAACAAAAAAGCTTCGGCCTCAGCGTCGCTCATCTTGCGCAATGGCTTCAGAGTCGGTTCGCCAAACTTTGCCACGATCACGTCGAGCAACTCGCGTATCGCCTTGGCTTTCTGGTTCGACAACCCGCCGCTGACGATAGGCCGCGCAATATATTCGGCGGGCGCTTCGGCGATGTGCAGATGGGTGGGGAAGGTTTCTTTCAGTGCGCGGAATGTGCTGCGGTAGCTCGCCTCGCCCGTCTTGGTGCTGCAAATGATGAACAGCAACTCGTCCAGCGGGTCTTTGAGGTTGTAGTGGTTGAAGTCGCGGTAGCGCTTTTTCAGTGCTGCGGCAACGTCAAAAACGGACAAAGGATATTTTAGCGAGGGCATGTTGGCAGTTTACAGCCGGCTTCATTTATTCCGCGTGACATAGTAACTCCCAACGTTCAATCTGCTCGGGTTTGATTCTATTTCAAGGATCAATATCGGGCGCGATAAATCGTGTCCCTGCGATATTTCGCTATACCGCCTGCGCTATAATCGCCGCGTTATTTGTATTTTGGATTTTACGGGGAAAGAATGGACAAGCTTTTGCGCGAAGCTGCGCTGCAATACCACCGCCAGGCTCCGGCGGGCAAGATATCGGTTGTTTCCAGCAAACCGATGTTCACCCAGCGCGATCTCGCGCTAGATCGGAAGAGCGTCGT
>SCPW01000178.1 GCA_004298605.1 Gallionella sp. | reverse complement strand
CAAATTAACGCGCTCAACCAGTGCTTCCCACGCGGTGAGCAACACCAGCGGCAACGCGGCGCTGTCCTGCAAGTTGAGGTTGGCAGGCTTCAGCGCGCAGTATTCTTCATGCACTGCGGTGTATTCCGCATAACAGCCCGGTTCGTCGCCCAGCCCGCCGTTGCAGAAATACACCGCATCACCGTTCTTGAAGCGCGACACTGCGCTGCCGATCTCTTCAACGATACCCGCGCCATCGCAGCCGAGTATCGCGGGCAGTTTATCGGGGTAGTAGGCAGGCTTGGCGCGCAGCTTGGCATCGAGCGGATTTACGCCCGCAGCGGCCAGTTTCACCCGCAGATGGTGCGGCGAGGGCAGTTCGGGTTTCGCAATTTCGCGCAATTGCAGCACGTCGGCGCTGCCTGCGGCGGTCATCAATATGGATTTCATCTTATAACCATCAATGTGTGCCATCTTTGTGCTGTGCAAATAAAACTCTGACAAAACGATGTTTGTCGGCTAAGCCGCGTTCCATTTGTTTGGGTGTCGGTGTGTAATCTTCCCGCTCGGCAAAGGTATATCTGACGCTGGAATCTTCGTCGGTTAACCCGCGTTCGATTTGTTCGGGCGTGGGCGTGTAGTCTTTACGGTCTGCAAATCTTGCCCTGATACTGCTATTTTCATGCGTTAAGCCGCGTTCGATTTGTTCTGGCGTGGGTATGTAATCTCTGCGTTCCGCAAATGACTTTACAATTTCAATGTCTGCACTTGTCAGACCAAGTTCTATTTGCTCCGGTGTTAGCCTGTTCATATTTACTTTTCCTGTGTGGTCAGAGATGGCTCGCGGGAGCCGATAATGTAGAAGCGGGCAATGCCCGCGCAGCCCGCTATGTTAAACTGTACGCTTCATTTGCGCATCAATTCAGCGAGATTCGGCTATGTCTGGAAATACGTTCGGCACTTTGTTCACGGTAACTTCGTTCGGCGAATCGCACGGCGCGGCCATCGGTTGCGTGGTGGATGGTTGCCCGCCGGGATTGGCTTTGTGCGAAGCCGACATCCAGCATGACCTGGACCGGCGCAAGCCCGGAACTTCGCGCCACGTCACGCAGCGGCGCGAATCGGATACCGTGGAAATCCTCTCCGGTGTATTCGAAGGCAAGACCACCGGCACGCCGATCGCGCTGCTGATCTACAACGAAGACCAGCGCAGCAAAGATTATGGCAACATCGCCGCCAGTTTCCGCCCCGGCCATGCCGACTACACCTACTGGCAGAAATACGGCGTCCGCGACTATCGCGGCGGCGGGCGCGCTTCGGCGCGCGAAACGGCGGGGCGCGTGGCGGCCGGGGCAATTGCCAAGAAATGGTTGAGCGAACGTTATGGCGTGCAGGTGCGCGGCTATTTGGCGCAGCTCGGCGAAATTCAGGTTTCGTTCAAGAGTTGGGATGAAGTGCATGCCAACCCGTTCTTCGCGCCGGATGCCAGCGTGGCGCAGGCGCTGGAAGACTACATGGACGCGCTGCGCAAGTCCGGCGACTCCATCGGCGCAAAACTCACCGTGGTGGCCGAAAACGTGCCGGTGGGCTGGGGCGAGCCGGTGTTCGACCGGCTGGATGCCGAAATCGCCTACGCGCTGATGAGCATCAATGCGGTAAAGGGTGTGGAGATCGGCGCGGGTTTCGGCTGCGTGACGCAGAAGGGCAGCGAACACGGCGACGAACTTACCCCGCAAGGTTTTTTATCGAACAATGCCGGCGGCATCCTGGGCGGTATTTCCACCGGTCAAAACATCGTCGCGCATCTGGCGATCAAACCCACTTCCAGTATCCGCATCCCGCGCCATTCGATCAACCTGCAAGGCGAACCGGTGATGGTGGAAACGCATGGTCGCCACGACCCGTGCGTCGGCATCCGCGCCACGCCGATTGCCGAAGCTATGCTGGCGCTGGTGCTGATCGACCATGCGCTGCGCCATCGCGGGCAGAATGCGGATGTGGTGTGCGGGACGCCCAAAATCCGGTGAAGTGTGGATATTCGCCAAGGCTGGTTTTGCAGGACTCCCCAAATAAAACCCAATTAAAAGCTAATTCGGTTTGACATCCGGGCCGATGATCGGCATAATTGCGCGTTCTGTTTGGAGGGGTTCCCGAGCGGTCAAAGGGATCAGACTGTAAATCTGACGGCTCAGCCTTCGAAGGTTCGAATCCTTCCCCCTCCACCATTGTTTTGTTTTTGGTTAGCGTTGTGACAACTGCTGTTAAGCCGTTGTTTGGTGGGGAAGTCTGCGGGTGTAGCTCAATGGCAGAGCAGAAGTTTTCCAAACTTACGACGAGGGTTCGATCCCCTTCACCCGCTCCAAATGTTGTGTCCCTGCCCATGTGGCTCAGTGGTAGAGCACTCCCTTGGTAAGGGAGAGGTCGCGAGTCCGATTCTCGCCATGGGCACCAGATTTTAGTTTTATTTGTATTGTTAACGTTTGACATTGATAAGGAAAAATCATGGCAAAAAGCAAATTCGAACGCACCAAACCGCACGTCAACGTGGGCACGATAGGCCACGTCGATCACGGCAAGACCACGCTGACCGCGGCGATCACCACCGTACTGTCCAAGAAATTCGGCGGCGAAGCCAAAGCCTACGATCAGATTGACGCGGCGCCGGAAGAAAAAGCGCGCGGCATCACCATCAACACCGCCCACGTGGAATACGAAACGGCCAC
>SCPW01000177.1 GCA_004298605.1 Gallionella sp. | reverse complement strand
GGCATTCACCAGCATCCCGCGTCGCAGACCGTCGGAAGAACCCATCGCGATGGTGCGCACAACGCCATCACCGAGTTGCTGTTCCACTTCAAAGGTCAAACCTGCCTCAGCGGTCGAAGAACCCACATCTGCCAGTTGCAGTGCTTCATACACCTTGGGCATCTGATCACGCGGAAATTCGATGTCAACCACCGCACCGATACACTGAACAATCTTTCCTTGACTCATTTTTAGGATTCCCCGTCTAAATTAATTTTGTGTTGCTGCTATTCATTAAAATCAGCCAACCGCTGCTGCTCCGCTGACGATTTCCGAAATTTCACGGGTAATCGCAGCTTGGCGCGCTTTGTTGTAGACCAGCTTGAGATCGCCGATCACGCTCTTGGCGTTGTCCGATGCCGCTTTCATTGCCACCATCCGCGCGCTTTGTTCGGAAGCCATATTTTCCACAACAGCCTGATAGACCAAAGATTCGATGTAGCGCACCAACAGCTCATCGATCACCTGTTTGGCATCCGGCTCGTAGATATAGTCCCAATTACCTTCGGCGGTTCCCAACTGCTCGCCGCTCAACGGCAGCAATTGCTCCACGCGCGGCTCCTGCTTCATCGTATTGATGAAGTGGTTGTAGCTCAGATAAATAGCGTCAATCTCTCCGGCCACATAGGCGTCCAGCATTACCTTCACCGCCCCGATCAACTTTTCGATGTGGGGTGTATCACCCAATCCGGTCATGTTGGACTTAACCTTGGCGCCAACACGCGACATGAAGCCAAGACCCTTGCTGCCGATTGGACAAACCAAAATACCTTTGCCCTCGCCTTCCCAAGATTTCATGCGATTAACCGCAAGGCGCAGAATATTGGTATTCAGGCCGCCGCACAGACCTTTATCGGAAGTTACTACAATCAGCCCAACATTTTTGATATCTGCACGTTTTGCCAGAAATGAGTGTTTGTATTCCGGGTTTGCGCGCGACAGATGCGCGGCAACGGTGCGAATTTTCTCCGCATAGGGACGAGCTGCGCGCATACGCTCCTGCGCCTTGCGCATCTTGGCAGCGGCAACCATTTCCATGGCGCGAGTGATCTTGCGTGTATTTTCAACACTCTTGATCTTTGCGCGGATCTCTTTACTGCCAGCCATTTCTCACCCCGCCTTAATAAACAGCCGTAGTCTTGAATTTCTCGATCGCTGCGGCCATCAGTTTTTCGTTATCAGCACTCAGTTCTTTGGTGGACTCAATCGCGTCCATCAAACTCTTGTTATTGGATTTCAGGTAAGCGTGCAGGGCTGACTCAAACGCCAGTGCTTTAGGCACAGCCACGTCGTCAAAATAACCTTTGTTAACGGAGAACAGCGTGACCGCCATTTCGGCTACTGACAACGGACAGTACTGCAACTGCTTCATCAATTCGGTTACCAGGCGTCCACGTTCCAACTGTTTGCGGGTTGCCTCATCAAGATCGGAAGCAAACTGCGCAAACGCCGCCAATTCACGATACTGCGCCAATGCCAGACGCACACCGCCACCCAGCTTTTTGATAACCTTGGTTTGCGCGGCGCCACCGACGCGGGAAACCGATACACCCGCGTTAATAGCGGGGCGGATACCGGCGTTGAACAAGTCGGTTTCCAAAAATATCTGGCCGTCGGTAATGGAAATCACGTTAGTCGGAACGAAGGCGGACACGTCACCCGCTTGCGTTTCAATGATTGGCAACGCGGTCAATGAACCGGTTTTGCCCTTCACCGCACCTTTGGTAAACGCCTCCACGTAATCGGCATTCACGCGCGCAGCGCGCTCCAGCAAACGGGAGTGCAAATAGAACACGTCGCCAGGGTAAGCTTCGCGACCAGGCGGGCGACGCAACAACAAGGAAATTTGACGGTATGCCCAAGCCTGCTTGGTCAGATCATCATATACGATCAGCGCGTCTTCACCGCGATCACGGAAGTATTCACCCATGGTGCAACCGGCGTAAGGTGCCAAGAACTGCATTGCCGCAGAATCTGAAGCGGTTGCCGCAACCACGATGGTGTAACCCAGCGCGCCGTGCTCTTCCAGTTTGCGCACGACATTGGCGATGGTCGACGCTTTTTGACCAATAGCCACGTACACGCAGATCATGTTCTGACCCTTCTGGTTGATAATGGCATCCACCGCTACGGCAGTTTTGCCGGTTTGGCGGTCGCCAATAATCAATTCGCGCTGGCCGCGACCGATCGGAACCATGGAGTCAATCGACTTCAAACCGGTTTGCACGGGTTGATCAACTGACTTACGCGCAATTACGCCCGGCGCCACTTTTTCAATTTTGTCGGTTATCTTCGCGTTGATTGGACCCTTGCCATCAATCGGCTGACCCAACGCGTTCACCACACGACCGCACAATTCCGGGCCAACCGGCACTTCCAGAATGCGCCCGGTACATTTGACCGTGTCGCCTTCGGTGATATGCTCGTATTCACCCAGCACCACCGCGCCGACAGAATCACGCTCCAAGTTCAGCGCCAAGCCGAATGTGTTGCCCGGGAATTCCAACATTTCACCCTGCATAACATCGGAGAGTCCATGCACACGAACGATACCATCGGTCACACTGACCACTGTACCCTCGGTGCGTGCTTGCGTCAGCGCTTCGAAATTCTCGATGCGGCTGCGAATCAAATTGCTTATTTCAGAAGGGTTGAGCTTCATCTGGATTTCCTTATCTTGATAAATCTTTTATCAGGCCAATGTGTTTACAATCAGGCAAGCGCGTTTGCCATTTCGCCGAGACGGGTGCGTGCCGAACCATCGATCACCTTGTCCCCGGCGCGGATCACTATGCCGCCCAGCAATTCTTTATTGACTTTACAGGCCAGCTTGATTTCGCGGCCCATGCGTGCTTTCAGCGAACTGACGATTTTTTCTTGTTGCGCGGCAGACAATTCAAACGCGGAGTCCACTACCACATTCACGGTTTTTTCTGCTTCTGCCCGCAGGCTTTCGAAGATTGCGGCAATTTCCGGAAGCACCGGCAGGCGCTGGTTATCCACCAGCACCCGGATGAAGTTGCGCTGCTGGGGTTTCGCCTGGCTACCCAGCAGGCCGTCCATCAGGCTTTCGATTTGTGATTTGGCAACCCGCGGGCTGGCAACTACCTCACGAACTTCCGGGTGATTGACCGCTTCGGCGAGAGACAGCAATACTTCAGACCAACCTTTCAAATCTGCCAGTTTTTGCGCTTCTTCAAAGGCGGCCTGGGCATAGGGACGTGCAGTGGTAATAGCTTCAGACATGGCGTTTAGATTTCCGCAACCAGTTTATCGAGCAGGTCATTGTGAGCCTTGGCGTCAATTTCACGACCGAGGATTTTACCCGCGCCCGCAAGCGCGATTGCCGACACCTGGGTACGCAATTGCTCTTTGGCGCGAAACACTTCCTGATCGATTTCAGCCTTGGCGCCCGTGATGATACGGTCACCTTCTATCTTGGCCTGCGCTTTGGCTTCTTCGACAATTTCACTGGCGCGTTTTTCGCCATTGTTTACGATTTCGCCGGCCTTTTCTTTCGCTTCCCGCAGGATCTCCGCAGAACGCTTGGCAGCCAACTCCAAGTCGTGTTTCGCACGCTCGGCATCCGCCAAACCATCGGCGATTTGCTTCCTGCGTTGCTCCAGCGCGGCCATGATGGGCGGCCAGACAAACTTCATGCAGAACCACACGAACAGTGCGAACATGACCGTCTGAGCCAGAAGAGTTGCATTGATATTCATGCAAGCTACCTTTCCTGAATTATGCGTTGCCGCTTATGGAGAATTAGCCAACTACCGCAAACAGAACGTACATCGCGATACCGACAGCGATCATCGGTACGGCATCGACCAGACCCATCACCACAAAGAACTGGGTGCGCAGCATGGGGATAAGTTCCGGTTGGCGGGCCGCGCCTTCCAAAAAGCGACCACCCAGAATACCGATACCGACGGCCGCGCCAAGCGCGCCCAGACCCATCATCAGCGCCCCAGCGATATACAGCAGTGCATTTGCCATTTCCATTTTTTGTTTCTCCTGTTGATAAAAGTGAAGTTAGTAAAACCGATTTTTAATGATGTTCCTGATGCGCCATGTCCAGATAGACAATGGTCAGTGTCATGAAGATGAATGCCTGCAAGGTGACAATCAGAATGTGGAAAATCGCCCAACCCAGCGATAGCAGAATCTGGGATCCATACAGTGTAACGCCGCCCAACGACATCCCCGCCCAGGCGCCACCCATCAGCGCGATAAGAATAAAGATCATTTCGCCGGCGTACATGTTGCCGAACAGACGCAACGCGAGGGAAATCGGCTTGGCGATCAGGTTGACCCCTTCCAGCAACAGGTTGACCGGCATACCCCACTTGCCAAACGGCTGCAGCGTCAACTCACCCACGAACCCGCCCACGCCTTTTATTTTGACGCTGTAGTAGAGCACCAGCAAAAACACGCCGATCGCCATGCCAAACGTGGCATTCGGGTCTGTGGAAGGAACAATTTTGAAGAAGGGAACACCAAGCGCGCCCATTAACAGGGGGATATAGTCTATCGGCAGCAGATCCATCAGGTTCATCGAAAAAACCCAAAAGAAGACAGTCAGCGCCAGGGGGCCGATCATGTCATTCTTGCCGGAAAAAGAACCTCGCACACTGTTGTCGATGAACTCGATTGCCCATTCACAGAAATTTTGCAGACCGCTGGGCGCCCCGGTCGTAATGCTTTTGGTGGCGCTGCGAAACATGAACATGAAAACAGCGCCCAACAACAAGGACATGATGAACGTGTCCAGGTTAAGCGCCCAAAAACCCATCGCCTTGGCCTCCTCGGCACTGTGCGCGACACCCCAGGTGCCGTCGGGCAACTGGCCATATGTCAGGTTTTGCAAATGATGCTTGATGTAGTCTGCCGATGTGTGTGCTTCACTAGACATTTTTAGTCACTATCTCAGTCGTCTTTAAACTTGATCCAAAACAATCGGGCCGCTATCAGCGCCGCCTGACCAATCACAAAGCCACCCATCAAAGCGAGCGGCGATAATTTTAGTGCCAACATACACAAGCCAAGCAGAACAACGACCACCAGAAATCTTTCGGTGGCGTAATAATACAAGAGCTGTAGCTGATGATGTGCTTCATGGGCGGGATGCTGGGCGACCCGGTTCATCCTCCATGCCAGCAATACTCCGTTGACAATAGATATCCCCCCGCCACCCAACACCGCTATCGCAAATTGCGGCGTACTCTTCATGCTGTATACAACGCTTGCAACGGCCAACGTGGCTGCCACCTGCAATCCGGTCACCCGGCGCGCCAATCTTTTTTCCTGCGCTTCGGTATTGCAAAACGCGGCGATGATAGCGGTGTTTTCCGGGGGTGTCAAACCTTGTTGTTGTATTTTACCGACATCTTTGCTCAACTTATCCGCCTTTTTTGAGCTTGTTCAGGAGTTCGTCGAGTTGGTCATGGTTTGCGTATTCGATGACCAGCTTACCTCCGCCTTTGTTATCTGGCTTGATTTCCACGCGTGTTCCGAGATACGCGCTCATTTCTTCCTGCAACCGCTGCGTGTCGCGGTTGAGTTTGGTCACTTTCTTGTGCTTGCCTTTTTCCGGCCCATGGGTTTGCTTCTGCACCAGGCTTTCCGCTTCACGCACGGAAAGCCCTTCCGCCACAATTCTGTTGGCGAGCAATATCTGTTGCGCGCCTTCCAGCGGCAGCAATGCACGCGCATGCCCCATGTCCAGCCTGTTTTCCATCAGCATACCCTGCACGGCCTTGGGGAGCTTGAGCAGGCGCAGCAAATTGCTGGCCGCGCTGCGCGAACGCCCTACCGCATCCGCTGCCACCTGGTGAGTCATTTTAAATTCGTCGATCAAGCGCTGGATGCCGACCGCCTCTTCCAGCGGGTTCAGGTTTTCACGCTGGATGTTTTCGATCAGCGCCATCGCCAGCGCCGCATTGTCCGGAACGCTGCGCACCAGCACCGGCACATGGGTCAATCCCGCCAATTGCGCGGCGCGCCAGCGCCTTTCCCCGGCAATGATTTCATAACCGCCGCCGACGAGCTGCCGCACCAAAATTGGCTGCATGATGCCCTGGGCTTTGATTGACGCGGCCAAATCGTTCAACGAAGCTTCATCCATATGCGAGCGCGGCTGGTACTTGCCCGGCTTGAGCAGCGTGACGTTCAAATCCCGCATCGCCTCATCTTTTTCGCTTTTCCCACCGGACAATAACGCGTCCAGCCCACGCCCCAAGCCTTTATGTTGCTTCACCATAATCTCTTCCTTTATGCCGTTGCAGCAGGCCGCACCGCGTTATTCAATAGCTCACCAGCCAAGGCAAGGTATGCCTGTGTCCCCTTGGATGCCTTGTCGTGGTACAGGACCGGCATGCCGTAACTGGGAGCCTCCGCCAGGCGCACATTTCGCGGAATCACGGTACGGTAAACCTTGTTGCCAAAGTATTCCTGCAATTGGGCGGAAACTTGCTGCGCCAGCGTGTTGCGCGGATCGAACATGGTGCGCAGCAACCCTTCAATTTCCAAATCCGGGTTCAAACTGACCCGCACTTTGCGGATCGTATTCACGAGATCGCTCAGACCCTCCAATGCGTAGTATTCGCATTGCATCGGGATCATTACCGATCTGGCCGCGCACAAGCCATTCAGCGTCAATAAATTCAGTGCGGGCGGGCAATCGATCAACACATAGTCATATTCCCCCGCGATACTGCGCACGGCGTCGCGCAGCCGTGTTTCCCGAAGCGCCATGTCCACCAGCTCAACCTCTGCCCCGGCCAAATCCCGGTTGGCGGGCAACAGGTCGTATTTCCCTACTTCCGAACGTGTGCGCGCCTCGATTATCGTTTTACCGCCCAACAGAACGTCATAGACGCTGGCCTGCAAGTCACGCTTGTCGATGCCGCTGCCCATGGTGGCGTTGCCCTGCGGGTCGAGGTCGATCAATAACACGCGCTGCTTGACCGCCGCCAGGCTGGCGGCCAGGTTTACCGTGGTCGTAGTCTTCCCCACGCCCCCCTTCTGATTGGCTACGGCCAGTATTTTCGTCATGCTGCACCACTCCCATTGCATGTTGCGATTACCAGGCTGCGTGCCGCATGCAACCCCGGTACCTGTAACGGTATGACACGCTCCACCCGGCATCCGCCCGGCACTCCCGCCAACTCTTGCTCCGGCGCCCCTTTCATTGCCGCCCAACGCCCGTTCGGCGCGGCGAGGTGGCGTGTACAGCGCAAAAAATCGCCCAGCTCGGCAAAGGCTCGCGAGATGATCCCGTCAAACTGTTCTACCGGTTCCCACTCTTCCACGCGCGCGCAGTGAACACTCACGTTCTGCAACCCCAATTCAATAATTGCCTGTTGTACAAAACTGGTTTTCTTGCTGTTGCTGTCCAACAAAGTGAACCGCCAATCCGGCTGCGCGACCGCCAACACCACCCCCGGCAGACCCGCGCCACACCCCACATCCAGCCACCGTCCCGCCCACAAATATGGCATTACGGCGAGGCTATCCAACAAGTGATTGCTCACCATCTGCCGTGGGTCGCGGATGGCAGTCAGGTTGTAGACTTTATTCCACTTGTGCAGCAATGCCAAATAATCCAGCAGCCTGCCCTGCGCGTCCGCACTCAGCGTAATTTTCAACTGCGCGATACCGCGCTGTAATTCTCCGCTATTGCTCACGCGCTTTTTTGCCCTGTTGTGCATCGCCAAAACCACGCTTGATATGCACCAGCAACAGGGAAATCGCCGCCGGGGTGATACCGGAAATGCGTGATGCCTGCCCGATGGTTTCCGGCTTATGCTGGTTCAGTTTTTGCTGTGCTTCGATGGATAGGCCGCGCACCCCGCAATAATCCAGGTCATCCGGCAAGCCCAATGTTTCGTATTGCACGTTGCGGTCGATTTCGCCACGCTGCCGCTCGATATAGCCATGATATTTCGCCTGGGTTTCCACCTGTTCGGCGACTTTTTCATCATCTACGCCGTCGCCTGCACCGGGCAAGGTCAGCAAACCGGTATAGCTCACGTCCGGGCGGCGCAACAATTCATGCAGGGAATATTCACGCTCGATGGGTTTGCCCAACACGCGTATCGCATCCTCCGCGGGCAAGTTGCGCGGATTCACCCAGGTGCCGCGCAACCGCTCCTGCTCGCGGGCGATGGCCTCGCGCTTTTGCCCGAATGCCTGCCAGCGCGCATCATCCACAATGCCCATTGTGCGTCCGGTTTCGGTCAATCTCAAATCTGCGTTGTCCTCGCGCAATTGCAAGCGATACTCCGCGCGGCTGGTGAACATCCGGTATGGCTCGGAGATGCCGCGCGTAATCAGATCGTCGACCAATACCCCCAGATAGGCCTGGTCGCGGCGCGGGCACCAGGCTTCCCGTTCGCGCGCCTGGAGCGCCGCATTCAGGCCGGCCAGCAAACCCTGTGCCGCGGCCTCTTCATAACCGGTCGTGCCATTGATTTGCCCGGCAAAAAACAATCCTTGTACCGCCTTGGTTTCCAGCGAGCTTTTCAGGCCGCGCGGGTCGAAATAGTCGTACTCGATCGCATAGCCGGGACGCAGGATGTGGGCATTTTCCAGCCCTTTGATAGAGCGCACCAAATCCAGTTGCACATCAAAGGGCAGACTGGTGGAAATGCCGTTAGGGTAGACCTCGTGGGTGCTCAGCCCTTCCGGCTCCAGAAAAATTTGATGCGAGGATTTATCGGCAAACCGCGTGATTTTGTCTTCAATGGAGGGGCAGTAGCGCGGGCCGACACCTTCAATCACCCCGGTAAACAACGGCGAGCGATCCAGGCCGCCACGGATGATGTCGTGCGTGCGCGGGTTGGTTTCGGTGATCCAGCACGGCAATTGCCTCGGGTGCTGCGCGGCGTTACCCATAAACGAAAACACCGGCACAGGATCATCGCCCGGTTGCTCCTGCATGGCCGAATAATCGATGGTCCGACCATCGATGCGCGGTGGCGTGCCGGTCTTCAACCGCCCCACCGGAAGGTTCAGTTCACGCAAACGGTGAGCCAGGCTGATGGAGGGCGGGTCACCCATTCGCCCCGCCGGATAATTTGATTGCCCGACATGGATCAACCCGGACAGAAAAGTGCCTGTTGTCAGCACCACGGTTTTTGCGTTGAAGCGCAAACCAAGCTGGGTGACCACCCCGCACACACGATCCTGCTCCACCAGCAAATCATCCACCGCCTGCTGGAATAGCCAGAGATTATACTGATTTTCCAGCCGTGCCCGGATTGCCTGTTTGTAAAGCAGGCGGTCGGCCTGCGCGCGCGTCGCGCGCACCGCCGGCCCCTTGCTGGAATTCAGGATGCGGAACTGGATGCCGCCTTCGTCGGCAGCCGCGGCCATTGCGCCGCCGAGCGCGTCCACTTCTTTGACCAGATGCCCCTTGCCTATCCCGCCAATGGACGGGTTGCAGGACATCTGCCCCAGCGTTTCGATATTGTGGCTGAGCAGCAAGGTCTTGCAACCGGCGCGCGCGCCGGCCAAGGCCGCCTCGGTGCCGGCGTGCCCCCCACCCACCACGATCACGTCGAATACATCGGGAAATTCCATGTTGCCGCTGCCTCGAAAAGGACGCGCATCATACAACAGCGTCTCTGTAATCCCAACAGGCATGACAAGGATGCCGTCGCTGAAAATGGAACTCGCGATGCCCGCCCCTCTCACCAACCCTCTCCCGCAAGCGGGAGAAGAGGCAAACGAATCGCTACGCGAGTTAGCCGCGCTGTTTCACGTGAAACAGGAAAGCTATTAGACCGTTCCGTCAAAACTGTTACCGTTCGCGGTGAGCCTGTCGAACCGCAGTTGCCTTGCCACTACCGGCCTTCGACAGGCTCAGGCGAACGGTTTCTTATAGTTGCTTTACTGGGGAGATATACTATTTCCCGATGCAGAATCGGCTGAAAATTTCGCCGAGCAAATCATCCGGGGTAAATTCCCCGGTAATTTCACCCAGCGCACGTTGTGCCAGGCGCAACTCCTCGGCAAACAATTCCGCATCAGCCAATACGGTATGGGCATGGGTCAAATGGGTTTGCGCCAGTGTCAACGCCCGCAAATGCCGCTCGCGCGCCATGAAAGCGCCGCTTTCCCGGTCGCGCCACCCGACCGCCTCCAGCAACTTGCCGCGCAATTCCTCCAGCCCGCTTCCGGTTCTGGCCGATACGCAAACAGACGGGTTGCACCCCGGTTCGATGGGCGATTTGCCCCCCAGTAAGTCTGCCTTGTTGATGACCAGCAGTCGCGGTATATCTGCCGGCAATCCTTCAAGAATCGCCTCATCCTGCACCGTAAAACCTTTGCCTGCGTCCAGCAGCAACAGGATCAGATCGGCACGGCGCAGGGTCTGGTGGGTGCGTGCGATACCCATGTTCTCCACCGCATCCTGCGATTCGCGCAGGCCTGCCGTATCCATGACATGCAATGGCACCCCGCGGATCTGGATGGTTTGGCGGATAACATCGCGGGTGGTGCCCGGAATGTCGCTGACCAGCGCCACTTCCTCGCCGGACAGGCGATTCAGCAGGCTGGACTTGCCGACATTCGGCTGTCCCGCGATCACGACGTGCGCGCCTTCGCGCAACAGGCTGCCCTGTTTCGCGGTATCCAGCGTGTGCCGCAATCCCGATTGAATGTTATTCAACAGGCTATCGCGCCGCCCGATGTCGCCGGCATCCACCTCCTCTTCCGGAAAATCCAGCATTGCTTCCACCAACATGCGCAGATGGATCAACTCATCAACCAGGCTCCGGACGGCGGCGGAGAATTCGCCGCGCAGGGAGCGCATCGCACTGCGTGCGGCCTCGATGGTGTTGGCGTCAATCAGATCGGCAACGCTTTCCGCCTGTGCCAGATCGAGCTTGTTGTTCAGGAAGGCGCGGCGTGTAAATTCGCCCGGCTGCGCCAGCCGGGCGCCCAAATCGAGGCAGCGCTGCAATAGCGATTGCAACACGGCGGAGCCGCCGTGCCCTTGCAGTTCGAGCACTTCCTCGCCAGTGTAGGAATGCGGTGCAGGAAAATACAGGGCAATGCCCTGATCCAGCGTTTCGCCGTTTTCATCCAGAAAATTGCCGTATGTGGCGCGCCGTGCAACGGGTAAGCTACCCAGGATTTTGCGTGCCAACGTTTCGATACCATGCCCGGATATACGTACCACCCCGACCCCGCCACGCCCCTGCGCAGTGGCGATGGCGGCGATGGTGTCAGCGTTTGGCGGCTTCACCTTTGTTTTCGTTCTCGGCCGCCCTGGTGATATACCACTGCTGGCCGATGGAAAGGGCGTTGTTCACAATGGAATACAACACCAACCCTGCCGGGAAGAAGAAGAAAATCACACTGAAGGCGATCGGCATGATTTGCATGATTTTAGCCTGCAAGGGATCCGGTGGCTTCGGGTTGAGGCGCATCTGAATAATCATGCTTGCCCCCATGATTAACGGCAGGATGTAGTACGGATCCGCCGCCGACAAGTCGGTTATCCAGCCGAAAAACGGCGCATAGCGTAACTCTACGCTTGCCAGGATAGCCCAATACAAAGCAATAAAAACCGGGATTTGCACTACCACCGGTAAACACCCGCCCAACGGGTTGATTTTCTCTGTTTTGTACAGCTCCATCATGGCGCGGTTCAATTTTTCGCGGTCACCGCCATATTGTTGTTTTATTTTTTCCAGCTTGGGTGCGACCACACGCATCTTTGCCATAGAGCGATAGCTTGCCGCCGAGAGCGGGAAAAACAACAATTTGATCAGGACGGTCAGCAAAATAATGGCAATGCCCCAGTTGTGCGTCCAATCATTAAACAGCGTCATAACCCAGAATAATGGGGCGGAGAGTATGGTCAGCCAACCGTAATCCACCGTCAGCCCCAGGCCGGGCGCAACCTTGTCCAGATTAACCTGGGCTGGGCCGGCATAAAGCGTGGAGCCCACGAGCGCTTTCTGGCCTGGATCAATGGTCAACTCCGGCAAAACCACCCCTGCCGAATACAGGCCGCCATCCAGTTTGCGCGTGAAATATTCACGGTTAGCCTTTTCTTTGGGCAGCCATGCCGCGACAAAATAATGCTGGAGTATCCCTATCCAGCCATCATCGGCCTGCTTGGGATATTCCGCCTTGCCTTTTTCTATTTCCGAAAATTCCACCTTTTGGAATTTTTCCTTCTCGGTATAGACCGCGGCGCCGACGTAGGTGGGCAAGAATGCCGAGCTGCCCGCCAGCGCGGCGCTATCCCGGACCAGTTGGAAGTAGCTGCTTGCCTTTGCGGCCTGTTGCCCCGTGTTTTCCAATTCGTAGGCCACATCAACCAGATAGCTACCCTTGTGAAAAGTGATTATCTTGGTCGCTTTCAAGGCGGCCTCGCCCTCGGCTCTCAACCTTACCTGGACTTGCCCGGCATTTCCGGAAAGCTCGTAGCGATCCTGCTCCGGGATAAACGCGCTGTTGTGGTTTGGCAGCCCCGCCCCAAGCAACCCACTCTGTGCAACGTAATTGTGTGTGCCTTCACCGCGGTGAAAAAGCACCAGCGGCTTATTTTTATCAAACCCATCCGGGTGCTTCAGCAATGCCAGGCGAACAATATCCCCGCCAATAGAACTGATTTCGGCCTCAAGCGTGTCGGTCTTGACGTGTATTATTCTCCCGGCTGCTTGTTGGGCGGGCTGCTGGGTGATGGCAGCCTGTGCAGATATGGCGGAAGGCATTGCCTGCGGCTTCGGCAATTCCTTGTTTTCTACAACATTTTGCTGTGCTTGCTGTATGTATTGCTCGGGATGTTGGTAACGCTGCCATCCGTCCCAAACCATCACTAGCGAAAACACAAAAATTAAAGATAAAAACAGTCTTTGTAGGTCCATATCAAGCCTGATGTCGGTATGCGGGATTGTTAAGGTGCGGGGTCGTACCCGCCGGGGTGCCAGGGGTTGCAACGCAATAATCGTTTAACGCTGAACCACAGCCCTTTTGCCGCACCGTGCTTCGTTATGGCTTCACAGGCGTAATGGGAACAGGTAGGAGTAAATCTGCATGTTGGCGGGCTGAGCGGGCTAACCAGGTATTGATAGCCGTGTATCAGCTTAATCACAATTCTGCGCATCTGTTTTCTACCCGGCTAAACAGCATTTTCAAGTTATCGCCGCGCGCCACGCGTTCGTTGGCGTAAGCGTGTTTCACCATTACAACCAGATCCAACCTGCAAGCCTTGATGTTATGTTGGCGAAACGTCTCCCGGATGATCCTTTTGGCACGGTTTCGGCGTACTGCGCTGGGAAGTATTTTTTTGCTCGCGATTATTCCAAGCCTAGCATTACCCTTGTTACCGCGAACAAAAAATATCCTGAAATATTTATCCGAAATATTTTCAGCGTGAACTACATGATCAAAACCGTCTTCGCGCAGCAATCGGTGCGTAGCGGAAAACCTGGCCGATGATATAGGTATATCAGACCGCGAGTCTTGCACGACCCCTGGCGCGACGTGCGTTGATAACGGCGCGACCTCCGCGTGTTTTCATGCGCACCAAAAAGCCATGGGTGCGTTTTCTCTTGGTTACGGATGGTTGGTATGTACGTTTCATGTTTTCTTCCTTGGTAAATCGTAAAACGCGCTATTACAAAGCCTTAAGGCATATGTGTCAAGTCTAATTTACTTTTTTGCCTGTGGATAAGTTTCTTCTTGAACTGTAGAATGCAACAACTTCAGTGTTGCCAACCCACTCTTCTTTTTTACGCCGCCATGCAGGACATTTCTTTTTGGGACTCGTGCCTCCGCTCATTCGAAAAGAGCCTGCCGCCACAACAATACAATTCATGGATAAAACCGTTGTTCCTCAAAAGCGAAAATGGTTCGCTGGTCATTACCGCGCCCAACAGTTTTACTTTGAAACTTGTCCAAGAACGGTTTTTACCTGAAATCAACCGGCAGGCAAAGCTGGCTTATCCGCAAATCCCGCTATTTGAATTTCGTGTTCTCGAATCGGAACCGACAAACAAAATACCGGAAGCTGAGCATCGAAAAAAGGCTGCTCCTGCCCCAGACAACAAACCCAAAACCGAAACTTCATTTCGTAACTATGGAAAACTCAATCCAAACCTGACCTTTGATAATTTTGTTACCGGCAAAGCCAACCAGCTTGCTTTTGCCGCCGCCACACAAGTCGCCGAATTGCCGGGCGCATCCTATAACCCGCTCTTCGTTTATGGTGGGGTTGGCTTGGGCAAAACCCACTTGGTTCAGGCCATAGGCAATCAAATCAAAATTAACAACCCGCAGGCAAAAATCTGCTATATGCACGCCGAACGGTACGTTTCCGATGTAGTGCGCGCTTACCAATCGAACAAATTTGAAGAGTTCAAACAATATTACCATTCGCTCGATATTTTATTGATTGATGATATTCAGTTTTTTGCCGGAAAAAATAAAACCCAGGAAGAATTTTTCTATGCTTTTAACACGCTGATCGACTTGCATAAGCAAGTTATCATGACCAGCGATACCTTTCCCAAGGAAATTGCCGGGCTTGATACCCGCCTAGTTTCACGTTTTGGCTGGGGACTGACTGTCGCCATTGAGCCGCCTGAATTGGAAATGCGTGTTGCCATTCTGCTGAAAAAGGCCAATCTGGGCGGTTATGTGCTCGACGAAGCGGTAGCATTTTTCATTGCAAAGCACGTCAACTCGAATGTTCGGGAGTTGGAAGGCGCTTTGAAACGCGTTGAAGCATATGTCAAATTCCACCGCCGTGCCATATCTGTTGAAACGGCAAAAGAAGCGCTGAAAGATATTCTGATTGCCCAAAGCCGACAGGTTTCCATTGAAAATATTCAAAAAACGGTCGCCGATTATTACCGCATCAAATTAATTGATATGCTTTCCAAGAAAAGAACACGGAACCTGACGCGCCCGAGACAAATGGCCATGTCCCTCGCCCGGGAAATTACCACCATGAGCCTGCCTGAAATTGGCGGCGCTTTCGGTGGAAAAGATCATTCAACCGTTATACATGCCTGCAAAATGATGGAAAGCCTCAAAATATCGGATACGGCAATCGACGC
>SCPW01000176.1 GCA_004298605.1 Gallionella sp. | reverse complement strand
CATCAAGGAGCGCGTCGCGCAGACGGTGATGAGCGAATCCGCTTTCAACGACGCGATGGGCGCCATCCTCACTTTTGCCGTGCTGGGCATAGCGATGGGCGCGGGCGAATTTTCGGCGGGCGATGCGCTGCTCGACCTGCTCAAACAATCGTTGCTGGGCATCCTGATCGGCGGGGTGTTGGGCTATCTGGCGGCATTCCTCATCGCGCATGAAAAATTCGGCTTCCTCGCCGAATTCGCCCCGGTGGTCACCCTGATGGCGGTGATCGGCGCTTACATGGGCGCGGACGGGCTGCATTCCAGCGGCTTCATGGCGGTGTTCGTGTTCGGCATCATGCTGGGCAACCAGGAATCGCTGGGGTTCAAACTGACCAAACAGGAAGGCAGCGAACTGGAAGATTACGTGATGACCACCGCGTTCATCATGCGCATGTTCATTTTCATCCTGCTCGGCACGCAGGTGGATTTCGGCCTGATGAACCAATATTTATTCGGCGGCGTTGCGGTGGTCGTGGTGTTCATGCTGATCGCGCGCCCGGCTACCGTGTTCCTGTGCGCCTTGCCGGACCGCCGCGCCAAATGGAGCTTCAAGGAGCTGCTGTTCATGTGCTGGACGCGCGAAACCGGCGTGATCCCCGGCGCGCTGGCCGGGATGCTGGTCGGCATGAAAGCGCCCGGCGCGCAGCTCATCGCTTCGGTGACTTTCATCGCCATCCTGACGACCATCCTGATCCAGGCGACCACGACCAAGTGGCTGGCCAGGAAGCTGGGTTTACTGGTGGAATAACCCGCGGGTTATTTTTACAGGAGCGGGCTTATCCGGTGTTTCCCTGGATGAATCGGCCCCGTTCCCCGACGGTATGGAAAGGCGATCATGAACGAAACCATTGGTCAACCGGCTCACCCCGAACCTGCGCACAACTGGCACAGCCTGCCGGTGCAGGAGGTGCTGCGCGTGCTGGCTGCGGATCATGCCGGATTGTCGCCGGACGAAGCGGCGCGGCGTCTCACGCAATATGGCCCGAACCGCCTGCCTGCCGCCAGGCGCGACAGCTTGCCGGTGCGCCTGGCGCGCCAGTTCCACAATGTGTTGATCTACGTGTTATTGGCCTCCGCGCTGATCACCGCGCTGCTCGATCACTGGGTGGACTGCGGCGTGATCGCCGGTGTGGTGCTGATCAACGCCATCATCGGGGTAATCCAGGAAGGCAAGGCCGAGCGCGCGCTGGATGCCATCCGCAACATGCTGTCTCCGAATGCCACGGTATTGCGTGATGGGCGGCGGCGCGAGATTCCAGCGGAGCATCTGGTGATCGGCGATATCGTGGTGCTGGCATCCGGCGACAAGATACCCGCCGACCTGCGCCTGATCGAAACGCGCCAGTTGCGCGCCGATGAAGCCGCGCTGACCGGTGAATCCGAGCCGGTGGAAAAAAATGTCGCGGCAGTCGATGTGCATGCCGTGACCGGCGACCGCAGTTGCATGGCTTATTCCGGCACGCTGGTGGTGTACGGGCAAGCGCGCGGCGTGGTGGTCGCCACCGGCGCGGCGACAGAAATAGGCCGCATCAGCGGCCTGATCGCCGCGGTGTCCAGCCTGGAAACGCCGCTGCTGCGCCAGATGGCGCGTTTCGGCCGGCAACTGACCGCCGTGATCCTGTTGCTGGCCGCGCTGACCTTCTCCTTCGGCGTGTGGATACGCGGCTACGGTTGGCAGGAGATGTTTTTTGCGGCGGTCGGCCTCGCGGTGGCCGCCATCCCGGAAGGGCTGCCCGCCGTCATGACCATCACGCTGGCCATCGGCGTGCAGCGCATGGCGCGGCGCAACGCCATCATCCGGCGGCTCCCGACGGTGGAGACGCTCGGCTCGGTGACGGTGATCTGCTCGGACAAAACCGGCACGCTCACCAAAAACGAAATGACCGTGCAGCGCCTCATCACCGCGGGGCGGATATTTGAAATCAGCGGCAGCGGCTACGCGCCGCACGGTGGATTTTCCATCGCCGGACGCGAAGTATTTGTCGGAGATTATCCGGAACTGGCCGAACTGGGGCGTGCCGCCCTGCTGTGCAATGACGCGGAACTGCATCGCAGCGGCAACGAATGGACGCTGGGGGGCGATCCCACCGAAGGCGCGTTGCTCACTCTGGCTGCCAAGACCGGTCTCGATTTCGCCTTCGAGCGCGAGGCGCTGCGGCGCACCGATCTCATCCCGTTCGAATCGCAGCACCGTTTCATGGCCACCCTGCACCATGACCTGGAAGGCCACGGCTTCATTTTCCTCAAGGGCGCGCCGGAGCGGGTCATGGAAGTATGCGATGCCGAGCGCGCCGACGGCGAGGATCGCCCGTTGCGCCACACCTACTGGCAGCAGGCGATACTGGACGCGGCGCAGCAGGGTTTCCGGCTGCTCGCGGTGGCGATGCGCCCCACGGCAAGCGAACAGCGCAGCCTCGATTTTGCCGGTGTGCAAAGCGGCTTCGCGCTGCTGGGCATTTTTGCCATCGTCGACCCGCCGCGCGAAGAGGCAATCCGCGCCGTGGCGCGCTGCCGCGATGCCGGCATTCGCGTGAAAATGATTACCGGCGATCATCTCGACACCGCATGCGCCATCGGCGCGCGCTTCGGCCTGACAGCGGATGGCGCGTTGACCGGCGCGGAAATCGAGCACATGGATATGGCTGCGTTGCGCGTCGCGGTAACCCGAGCCGACATTTTTGCCCGCGCCAGCCCGGAACACAAACTCAGTTTGGTGCAGGCGTTGCAGGACAACGGCGAAGTGGTGGCGATGACCGGCGACGGCGTCAACGATGCGCCCGCGCTGAAGCGCGCCGATGTCGGCGTGGCGATGGGGCGCAAGGGCACCGAAGCGGCCAAGGAGGCTGCCGGGATGGTGCTGGCCGACGACAACTTCGCTTCGATCGCGGCGGCGGTCGAAGAAGGGCGCACCGTCTACGACAACCTGAAAAAATCCATCGTATTCATCCTGCCCACCAACGGCGGCGAGGCGATGGTCATCGTCGCGGCGATTTTCCTCGGCCTGACATTACCGATCACGCCGGTGCAAATCCTGTGGGTGAACATGGTCACCGCCGTCACGCTGTCGTTGGCGCTGGCCTTCGAGCCCTCGGAGGCGGGCGTGATGCGCCGACCGCCGCGCGACCCTGCCGAACCGCTGCTTGGCCGGTTTCTGGCGTGGCGCATTTTTCTCGTGTCCTGCCTGATGGTGGCCGGTGCGCTGGGCTTCTTCCTCTGGGAGCAGTCGCGCGGCGAGAGCATCGAGGCGGCACGCACGGTGGCGGTGAATGTATTGGTGGTGGGCGAAATCGTCTATCTGTTCAACTGCCGCTTCCTGCTCGCGCCGTCTTGCAGCCTGCGCGGTTTTACCGGATCGCGACCGGTGCTTGTCTCCATACTCGCCGTGGCATTGCTGCAAATGCTGTTCACCTATACCCCGCTGTTCCAGCAACTGTTCGGCACGACCGCCATCGACGCCGTGGCGTGGTGGCGCATCCTGCTGTTCGGCGCGCTGCTGTTCGTGGCGGTGGAAGCGGAAAAGGCGTGGATCATGCGGCGCAAGAACCGCTAGCCCGGCATGTATCGCTGTTATGGATAGAAATTTGCGCAACCCACTCTTTTTATGGATAATGCGCGCCCTTATGCAATCTTCGGGGTGCGTACACCCGCCGCACCAAACTACTCGCAAGGAAAGAAAATGAAAGCAGATATTCACCCGAATTACCAGGAAATCACCGTGACTTGCAGTTGCGGCAACAGTTTCAAGACCAAGTCCGTGATGAGCAAACCGACGCTGCACGTCGAAGTTTGTTCCGAATGCCACCCGTTCTACACGGGCACGCAAAAGATTGTGGATACCGCAGGCCGCATCGATAAATTCCGTCAAAAATACGGCACCAAGGCTGCCGCATAATAACCAGCGGCCCGGCTGCCGTTTTTTGGCAGCCTGTGGATGGCTGGAAGTTCCATCAAGGAACTTCGCACGGCGGTTACATCAAAAGGCAGCGTTTGCTGCCTTTTTTATTTGCGGCGACAATTCACTGCTTCTCATTCAACCGAATAGGAACTTAGATGCGCACCATTTTTGTTGGCCTGTCATTGTTTATTCTTGCCGGCTGCGCCCAGAACCCCGTTTCCGGGCGGAACGATTTCGTGATGATGTCGGAAAACCAGGAAATGTCCGCCGGTCGCCAGGCCGACGAGCAGGTTAAAAAACAGTACAAGGTTTACGAATCGAAGGCGCTGCTGGATTACGTCGACAGCGTCGGGCAGAAGCTCGCGAAACAGAGCCATCGCCCCAACCTGCAATACCGCTTCACCGTGCTGGATTCCCCGGAAATCAACGCATTCGCGCTGCCCGGCGGCTACGTCTACATCACGCGCGGCATCCTGGCGTATCTCAACAGCGAGGCCGAGCTGGCCGCCGTGTTGGGGCATGAGCTCGGCCACGTTACGGCGCGCCATGGGGTGCGCCAGCAAAGCGCCGCGCAGGCCGCCAATATCGGGTTGACCATCGCTTCCATTTTCGTGCCGGAAATCAATTCGGCGGGCGCGCAGAATTTGACCAACATGATTGGCGGCGCATTGCTGTCCGGCTACGGGCGCGAGCATGAACTGGAGGCGGACCGGCTCGGCGCGGTGTACCTGGCGCGCAGCGAATATGACCCGCAAGCGATCATCAAGGTCATCGGGGTGCTGAAGAACCAGGAATTGCAGGATGCGCAACTGGCCAAGCAGGAAGGCCGCGAGCCGCGCCGCTACCACGGTCTGTTCGCGTCGCACCCGGACAATGACACGCGCTTGCAGCAGGCCGTCGGCGAAGCGGGCAAGCAGACCGTGGCCCGCCCGCTGGACGGGCGCGACGACTTTCTTACCGCCACGGATGGCATGGTGTTCAGCGACAACAGCGACCAGGGCGTAGTGCGCAACAACCGCTTCTATCACGGCGACCTCGGCATCGCGCTGCAATTTCCCGAAACATGGCAGGTGCATAACCTGCCGGACTCGGTGGTTGCAATCAGCCCGCAAGGCGAAGCCATGCTGCAAATGAAAATGGGCGAAAAACCTGGCGGCTCCGTGACCGAGTATGCGCGCCGCCTGGCGGGCTACGGCGCGCAAATCCAGCAGATCGAAGTGAACGGATTGCAAGCCGCGCTCATTGATCTACCGAACAACATCGGTGGTGTGATTTTTATCGGCAAGCAAGCATTCATCCTGCAAAGCCAGGCCAAAACCCGGCAAGGCCTGGCCGCGCACCGCAATGAAATCATCGGCGCGGTGCGCAGCTTCCATGCGATCACCGCCGAGGAACGCAAGCTGGTCAAGCCGCTCGGCATCCGCGTCATCACCGCGCGGGCGGGCGACACTTTCGCCGGGCTGGCGCAAAATTCCCCGCTCGGCAAATCGGCGGAAAGCTATTTGCGCCTGATTAACGCACGCTATCCCGGCGGTGAGCCGCAAGCGGGGCAGCGCATCAAAATTGTCGAGTAAACCGGCGCATGTATTTCATCAAGCCTGCCGACCCCCACCCGATCACTCCCGCCAAGGCGGCGTTGCTCGGGTTGCTGTGCCTGATCTGGCTGGGTACGGGGCTGGTCGGGCACGATCCGTGGAAACCCGACGAGGCATACAGCTTCGGGCTGGTTTATTCCATGCTGCAAAGTGGCGATTGGCTGGTGCCCGCTCTCGCGGGCGAGCCTTACATGGACAAGCCGCCGCTGTTTTATTGGACAGCCGCGCTGTTTGCCAGGCTGTTCTCACCGCTGCTGCCGCCGCACGACGGCGCGCGCCTCGCGAGCGGTTTTTACACTGCGCTGGCCCTGCTGTTTACCGGCCTCGCGGGCCGCAAGTTGTACGGCGAAAATCGCGGCTGGGCGGCGGCCATCATCCTGGTCGGCTGTGTCGGCATGCTGGTGCGCGCGCACCAGATGATTACCGACCTCGCCCTGCTGGCCGGTTGCGCGATGATGCTCTACGGCTTTGCGCTGAGCCAGGAGCGCGCCATCCGCGCCGGCGTGTTGATCGGCACCGGCATGGGCGTCGGCTTCATGGCGAAAGGCTTCATCGCGCCGGTATTATTCGCCCTGACTGCGGCACTGCTGCCCGTGATGTTCCGGAATTGGCGTGTGCGCAACTATTTTTCCAGCATCGGTATCGCCGCGTTCTGCGCCCTGCCGTGGCTTACTGTCTGGCCGCTGCTGCTCTACCAGCGCTCCCCGCAATTGTTCGCGGACTGGGCATGGACGCACAACATCGGCAACTGGATCGCTTATGCAAAAGGCGGGCTGAGCGAGGATGCCTTTTACTACCTGAAAAGCCTGCCGTGGCTGGCGTGGCCCGCCCTGCCGCTGGCGATCTGGGTGGTGTGGCAATCGCGCAGGCGGCTGGCGCAGCGCGATGATTTGCAATTGCCGCTGGTCAGCTTTGCGGTGATGCTGGTCACGCTCAGCCTCGTGCCCAACATCAAGGAAGTGTTCGCCCTGCCGATGCTGCTGCCGGTAGCCTTGCTGGCGGCCGCCTCGCTGTCCACGCTGAAACGTGGCGCGGCCAACGCGCTGGACTGGTTCGGGTTGATGACTTTCGCTCTGGCCGCGATTCTGATGTGGTGGGGTTGGGCGGGATTGCTGCTGGATAACCACGCCAAGATTACCCTGTGGCTGAAAGATTATCAGCCGGGCTTCGAGCCGGAATTTCGCACCGCGCCCTTCGTCATCGCCCTCATCGCCACCGTACTGTGGCTGGTGCTGGCGTGGCGCGTGGGCCGCTCGATGCGCCGCGCGGTGGTGAACTGGGCGGCCGGTATCACGCTGGTCTGGATACTCGCCATGACGCTGTGGCTGCCCTGGCTGGACAGCGGCAAGAGTTACCGCAGCATGGTCGCTTCGCTGAAACATGCCATGCCGGTGCAATACCAATGCATCGGGCGCGAATATCTGGGTGAGGGACAGCGCGCCATGCTGCACTACTTCGGCAATATCATCACGCGGCGCGACCCCGGACACCGTTGCGATTTGCGCCTGATCCAGGGCGACAAATTATCCAGGCCGCTGCTCGACGAAACGCGCTGGGAAAAAATCTGGGAAGGCAGCCGAAAGGGCGACAAGGGCGAGCACTACCGGCTGTACCGGCGTGTAGAAAGCTAGTTTTACTGTGTCACAGGTTATGGCAAGTTGCACACACTGCGCTGCCGACATTATCGAAGCGCAAATGAGCATTGGCGGGCGCCGGTGAATTTCCATGCGGTTCATGGCATGAAGCGCATTCGACCGTGACGGCGCCGTCCGCGCCGAATAACAGAACTTCATCATGATCGGGCCGACCATTGCCGTTCCTGTCGAAAAACGCGATATCGGCACCCCGGACACTGGGCTGATTAAAATTCGGATTGGACTGTAATCCGAGAGGGTACTTGACGCCAACCAGGTGATGCGACGCGGCATTGGCATAAATCGGGCTGAAATCCCTGGCGCCCGCAACCTTGCCGGGCGCATGGCAGGAGCGGCAATCAACATTTTGCGTGTATCTTTTTTGCGCGCACCCCGGGGTGGATGCGGCAACCAGCACGGCCACCCATAACGCGGGCAGCAATTTTTTCAGTCTTGCCATCATCGTCCTCCGGAGGTTCAAGCGTGCGCACACTATATCCCAGATGGCCCCTGCGGGGCTGATCGCCGCTCTTTTTCAGGGGGGTGCAGTTTTCCTGAACAAAGCCGATTGTGCATGCGCTTGCAAGCCTTCGCCAAACGCCAGAGCCGATGCAATCGCGCCCAATTTGTGCGCGCCTTGTGCGGAAACCTGAATCAGGCTGCTGCGTTTCTGGAAGTCGTACACGCCCAGCGGCGAAGAGAATCGCGCCGTGCCGGAGGTTGGCAGGACGTGGTTCGGGCCGGCGCAGTAATCGCCCAGCGATTCGGAGGTATAGCGCCCCATGAAAATTGCGCCGGCGTGCTTCAGCTTGGGTAATAGAGCTTGCGGGTCTTCGACCGACAATTCCAGATGCTCCGGCGCGATGCGGTTGCTGATGGCGCAGGCTTCGTCCAGATCGGCGACGTGGATCAGCGCGCCGCGATTTTCCAGCGCGGTTTTGATGATGTCGCGGCGCGGCATTTGTTCCAGCAAGCGATCCGCGCTTTGCGCCACGGCATTGATGAAACCGGCATCCGGCGACAGCAAAATCGCCTGCGCCAATTCGTCGTGTTCGGCCTGCGAGAACAAATCCATCGCGATCCAGTCCGGGTTGGTCTGCCCGTCGCAAATCACCAGAATTTCCGATGGCCCGGCGATCATGTCGATACCGCATACGCCGAACACGCGGCGTTTCGCGGCTGCCACATAGGCGTTGCCGGGGCCGACGATTTTGTCCACTTTCGGGATAGTCGCCGTGCCATAAGCCAACGCCGCAACGGCTTGCGCACCGCCGATGGTGAACACGCGATCCACGCCAGCGAGATAAGCCGCCGCCAGCACCAACTGGTTCTTCACACCATCCGGCGTCGGCACCACCATAATCAGTTCGGCCACACCGGCCACTTTGGCGGGCAGTGCATTCATCAACACCGAAGACGGGTAGGCCGCTTTGCCGCCCGGCACGTACAGGCCGACGCGATCCAGCGGGGTCACCTGCTGCCCGAGCAATGTGCCATCGGCATCGGTGTAGCTCCACGAAGTTTGCACTTGCTTCTGATGGTAGTCCGTCACGCGCTGCGCGGCTTGCTCCAGCGCGGTACGTTGATCGGCAGGCAGGCCGTCAAACGCTACGCGCAGTTCTGCACGTGACAACTCCATTGCTGCGGAATTCTCCAACGGCAGGCGGTCAAACTTGCGGGTGTATTCGAGCACCGCCTCATCGCCGCGCTTGCGCACGTCGGCGAGGATCCCGGCCACGGTCGATTCCAGTTTTTCGTCCGCCGTTTCCTCGAAAGCCAGCAGCTTGGTCAACTCGGCATTGAAATCGGCAGCGCGCGTGGAAAGTTGTCTGATGTTCATTTGGCAATAGCCCCTATTTTTTGATTGCAAGGGCAAACGCGTCCAGCATCGGCTGGATGGCATTATGTTTCAATTTCAGCGCGGCCTGATTCACCACCAAGCGCGACGAAATGTCGGCGATATGCTCGACCGCCTTGAGGTGGTTCGCCTTCAGCGTACCGCCGCTGCTCACCAGATCGACAATCGCATCCGACAGCCCGACCAGCGGCGCCAGTTCCATCGAGCCGTATAGTTTAATCAGATCCACATGCACGCCTTTCGCGGCGAAGTGCGCCCTGGCGGTTTGCACGTATTTGGTCGCCACGCGCAGGCGCGCGCCCTGGCGCACCGCAGATTCGTAATCAAAATCATCGCGCACCGCGACCATCATGCGGCAGCGCGCGATGTTCAAATCCAGCGGCTGATACAGCCCCGTGCCGCCGTGTTCGTTCAACACATCC
>SCPW01000175.1 GCA_004298605.1 Gallionella sp. | reverse complement strand
GAACTGGCAGCCAAACGCGGCGCGCACCGACGAAATCCCGTTCGTAGTGGCGCGCATCGTGTTGCAGGATTTCACCGGTGTGCCGCTGCTCGCCGACCTCGCCGCGATGCGCGATGCCGCCGCAAAGATGGGCAAAGACCCGAAAATCATCGAGCCGCTGGTGCCGGTGAACCTGGTGGTCGATCACTCGGTGCAAGTGGATTACTACAACAGCCCGGATGCGCTGAAGCTCAACATGGAACTGGAATTCGAGCGCAACACCGAACGCTACAAGTTCATGAAATGGGGCATGCAGGCATTCGACACCTTCAAAGTCGTGCCGCCCGGCATCGGCATCGTGCATCAGGTCAACCTGGAATATCTGGCGCGCGGCGTGCAGCGCAAGGGCTGCCCGGAAGGACAACTCTATTACCCCGATACGCTGGTCGGCACCGACAGCCACACCACCATGATTAACGGCATCGGCGTGGTCGGCTGGGGGGTAGGCGGCATCGAGGCGGAAGCCGGGATGCTCGGCCAGCCGGTGTATTTCCTGACGCCCGATGTGGTCGGCGTAAACCTCAAGGGCAAGCTGCGCGAAGGCGTCACCGCCACCGATCTGGTGCTGACCGTCACCGAGTTGCTGCGCAAGCACAAGGTGGTCGGCAAGTTTGTCGAATTTTTCGGCGCAGGCACCGCCGCCCTCACCCTGCCGGACCGCGCCACGATTGCGAATATGGCGCCCGAATACGGCGCGACCATGGGCTTCTTCCCGGTGGATGATGTCACGGTCAATTTCATGCGCAACACCGGGCGCAGCGATGAAGAAGTGGATGCCTTCTCCGCCTACTTCAAGGCGCAAGGTTTGTACGGCATCCCTGAAGCCGGGCAGATCGATTACAGCAGCGTGGTGGAACTCGACCTCTCCTCCATCGAGCCGTCGCTGGCCGGGCCGAAGCGCCCGCAGGATCGAGTGGCGTTGTCCAAAATGAAAGAAACTTTCAACACCCTGTTCAGCAAACCGGTGGCGGAAAACGGCTTCAACAAACCCGCCGCCGAACTGGGCAAACGCTACACCACCACCCTGCCCGACCGCAGCAAAAATGTCTGTATCCCGATTTCCGGCGGCGGTTTGCAAGACACCAACAATACCCACAGTGGCAGCGAGCTGGAAATGCTCGACGATCATCCCGGCGCCGTAACACGCTGTGAGAGCGCCGGGGAAATGTCGCCCGTAGTGAAAATCGGGCATGGCGATGTGCTGATCGCCGCGATCACTTCCTGCACCAACACCTCCAACCCCGGTGTATTGCTGGCGGCTGGCTTGCTGGCAAAAAAAGCCGTCGAGCAAGGCTTGCGCGTCCAACCGCACATCAAGACCTCGCTGGCGCCCGGTTCGCGCGTGGTCACCACTTATTTGAGCAATGCCGGATTGTTGCCCTATCTGGAACAGTTGGGCTTCAGCCTGGCGGCCTACGGCTGCACCACCTGCATCGGCAATTCCGGCCCGCTGGATGCCAAGATCGAAGAAGTCATCGTCGCCAACGACCTGATCGCCGCAGCGGTGCTGTCCGGCAACCGCAACTTCGAGGCGCGCATCCACGCCAACATCAAAGCCAATTTCCTGGCCTCGCCGCCGCTGGTGGTGGCCTACGCCATCGCCGGGAAAATTGACATTAACCTCGACGCCGAGCCGCTCGGAACCGGCAAGGATGGTCAGCCGGTCTACCTGAAAGACATCTGGCCGAGCAGCGCGGAAGTGCAGGCGGTCAGCCAGTTCGCCAGCGACCCGTCGGTGTATCGCGCGCTGTATTCCGACCTGACCAAAGATCTGCCGCTGTGGAACGCGATCCCGGCCAGCGCCGGAAATTTGTATCAATGGGACGACTCGACTTACATCGCGCGCCCGCCATTCTTCGAGCAGTTCGGTATGTCGGCAAGCAAGATCGGCAACATCAGTAACGCCAAACCGCTGGCCATCCTCGGCGATTCGGTCACGACCGACCACATCAGCCCGGCCGGCAGCTTCAAGGCCACCACCCCGGCAGGAAAATATCTGCAAGAAAAAGGCGTGGCGATCAAAGATTTCAACAGCTACGGCGCGCGGCGCGGCAACCACGATGTGATGATGCGCGGCACGTTCGCCAACGTGCGCATCAAGAACCTGATGCTGCCGCTGAAAGACGATGGCAGCCGCGTGGAAGGCGGCTATACGCTGTATAACGGCGAGCAGATGCCAATCTTCGACGCCGCGATGAAGCACATCGCCGCAGGCACGCCAACCGTGATTTTTGCCGGTGAAGAATACGGCACCGGCTCCAGCCGCGACTGGGCGGCAAAAGGCACACAACTGCTCGGCGTAAAAGCCGTCATCGCCAAATCCTACGAACGCATCCACCGCAGCAACCTGGTCGGCATGGGCGTGCTGCCGCTGCAATTCAAGGGCGATGCCAATGTCGCCGCACTGAACCTGACCGGCGACGAAACCTTCGACATCAGCGGCATAAACGAGAACCTGAAACCGCAACAGGACGTGACGCTCACCATCCGCCGCAAGGACGGCAGCACGCAACAAGTGCCGCTGCTGGTGCGCATCGACACGCCGATTGAGGTGGATTACTACCGGCACGGCGGGATATTGCCGTTCGTGCTGAGAGGGCTGGTATCGCAATAAATCGGTAGGATGAGCACATTTTTGTGCCCATCCTACTGTTTGTTTTTTTAATCTGGTTCGACTACAATTTACTACAATTGTAGTAAATCGGAGGTAAACCATGAGCATGCCCGTCCGCATTGACGACGAACTGTACGAACAAGCAAAGAGCGCTTCAAAGGGCGAATGCCGCACTATTTCAGGCCAGCTTGAGTTCTGGGCGAAGGTGGGCAAGGCCGCGCTGGATAATCCTGACCTGCCTATTGAATTCGTTCGGGAACTCATGATCGCAAGAACAGAAGATCGCAAACAGCTCACCGCTTTCGTGCCAGGGCAACACCGTGGCTGAAATTCACGTTCAGCAAACCAACACCTTTCTGCGCGCCTATAAAAAGCTTCACAACAACCAGAAGGATGCAGTTGATCAGGCCGTAGCGGACATCGTTCGCGATCCGGTCATCGGCGAAGCAAAGAAAGGCGATCTCTCCGGTATTTATGTTTACAAGTTTGATTGTGTGAACCAACTGTTCCTGCTGGCCTACGAATACGATCCGACAAACCGTGTATTGCTATTAGTTGGAACGCATGAAAACTTCTACCGCAACCTTAAACGCTGATTTATAACCGCACGCGAATGGAGCCACTCTGCCAAAACGATTCCATAGGAAAAGAATTATGACCACCAGAACAGAACGCGATTCATTCGGCACGATCGAGGTTCCCGACCACCAGTTTTGGGGCGCGCAGACGCAGCGTTCGCTCGAACATTTTCACATTTCGTCCGAGCGTATGCCGGAAGAAATCATCATGGCGCTCGCGCAAGTCAAGCGCGCCTGCGCGCTGGTGAACCGCGATCTCGGCCTGCTGCCCACCGACAAGGCAACGGCTATCGCGCAGGCGGCGGACGAAGTGCTGGCCGGCCGGCACAGCCACGAGTTCCCGCTCTCCGTGTGGCAAACCGGATCGGGCACGCAGAGCAACATGAACATGAACGAGGTGCTCGCCAACCGCGCCTCGGAGCTGCTCGGCGGTACGCGCGGCGCGGCGCGCAAAATCCACCCCAACGATGAGGTCAATCTCGGCCAATCCTCCAACGATATTTTTCCCACCGCGATGCATGTTGCCGCTGCGATGGGCGTCTCGCAAAAATTGCTCCCGGCTTTGCACACCTTGCGCACAACCCTGAAAACAAAATCCGATGCGTTCGCCGACATCGTCAAAATCGGCCGCACCCATTTGCAGGATGCGACTCCGCTGACGCTGGGCCAGGAGTTTTCCGGCTATGTGGCGCAACTGGATCACGCCGAGGCGATGCTGCTCGCCGCGCTTGCGCCGCTGCACGAATTGGCCGTCGGCGGTACCGCGGTCGGCACCGGGCTGAATACCCATGCCGAATTCGGCGAGCGCGTCGCCGCAGAGCTGGCGCGCAACCTGGATGCGCCGTTCAAAAGCGCCGCCAACAAATTCGCCGCGCTGGCCGGACACGATGCGCTGCTGTTCGCGCACGGCGCGCTCAAAACGCTGGCCGCCGCGCTGATGAAAATTGCCAACGACGTGCGTTGGCTGGCCTCTGGCCCGCGTTCCGGCCTGGGCGAAATCAGCATCCCGGAAAACGAGCCGGGCAGCTCGATCATGCCCGGCAAGGTCAATCCGACCCAGTGCGAGGCGCTGACCATGCTGTGCTGCCAGGTGTTCGGCAACGATGTGGCGATCAATTTCGGCGGCGCTTCGGGCAACTTCGAGCTCAATGTATTCAAGCCGCTCATCGCGCACAATTTCTCGCAGAGCACACGCCTGCTGGCCGAAGGCATGACCAGTTTCGAGGAATACTGCGTGCGCGGCATCGAGGCCAACCGCGAACGCATCGCAGAACTGATGGGGCGTTCGCTGATGCTGGTCACCGCGCTGACCCCGCACATCGGCTACGACCGCGCCGCCCAGATTGCAAAGCTCGCCCACCATGATGGCAGCACGTTAAAGCAGGCTGCTTTGGCGCTGGGGTATGTCGCGGAAGATGATTTCGAGCTCTGGGTAAAACCGTCCGAGATGGTTCATCCCAAGGCATGCTGAGGGTTATTTCAGCTTTATTTCAACCGGAAACAGAAACAGGATTGTAGGGTGGGCGCAGCCCACGCGGGCGCTCTTGTGGGTTGCTCCCACCCTACAATCCTGTTTTTAACGCGGATCAGATGCGCCCGGGCGCCGAGGTCAGGCCAGCGGCAATTCCGCGTTGCTCACGCCGATAGCGGCAACCTCGTCCAGCGCTTTGAGAAAGTGATGCTGCTCGTGTAGTTTTGCCATCGGCTCGGGATGGGCTTTGCCGCGCATTTGGGCGAGGCGCGCTTTGCTGGTTGCGGGCATTTCCCAACGCAGCCCGCGCAGCAATTCATCGGCCAATTCCGGCCTGTTGCACACCAGCACCATGTCGCAACCCGCATTCAGCGCGGCCTCGGCGCGTTGCACGATGCCGCCCGCGACCGTCGCCCCTTCCATGCTCAAATCATCGCTGAAGATGCAGCCCTCGAAACCCAGTTGGCCGCGCAGGATGTTTTTTAACCAGACCGGCGAAAATCCCGCCGGGCGGCTGTCCACCCTGGGGTAAATGACGTGGGCGGGCATCACCGCGGTCAAGCCATAGCCCACCATTTGCCGGAACGGGATCAGGTCGCACATTTCGATGTCGACAAACGCGCGCTCATCCACCGGAATGTCCAGATGCGAATCGGCGCGCACGAAACCGTGGCCGGGGAAATGCTTGCCGACCGTATGCATCCCGCCCTGCCTCAATCCCAGTAACAGACTGTGCGCCAACTCGGCAATCGCCTGCGGTTCGCTGTGAAATGCGCGGTCTCCGATCACGCTGCTTTGCCCATAATCCACATCCAGCACCGGCGTAAAACTGAAATCCACACCGCAGGCGCGCAACTCCGCCGCCAGCACATAACCGGCTTGCTGCGCCAGATGCCGCGCGCGCTGCGGATGTGCATCCCATATCTTGCCGAGTTCGCGCATCGCGGGAATCTTGGTGAAGCCCTCGCGAAAGCGTTGCACCCGCCCGCCCTCATGATCTACCGAAATCAACAACGGCGGCACACGCACGGCATGGATCGCGGCGCAGAGCTCCGCCAACTGGCCGGGCGACCCATAGTTGCGCTTGAACAGGATGACGCCGCCAACCAGCGGATGACGCAAACGCGCCTCGTCCTCCGCAGTCAGCCGCGTCCCCAACACGTCCAGCATCACCGGCCCCAAACCCATACACACTCCCCGATTGGTTAAATCCAAATGCGGCGGATTATAAGGCTTTTACCGGTGAAACTGCGCCGACCACCACGACATCATTGAAGAATAGGCCGTTTTGCATATTGATTCTTGGCTGGAATGCTGGAACACTGCGCATCATGATGTGCGACAAACGACAGGCGCACATGATGATGCCTCGCCTGTCGGCTTGTGGCACACTTACGCCCGTTCCATCACATCGGCAACCCTATCTTGCAACCCTACGAACTATTCATCGGCCTGCGCTATACACGCGCCAAGCGGCGCAACCATTTCATCTCCTTCATTTCGCTGATTTCCATGCTGGGCATGGGGTTGGGTGTGATGGCGCTGATTGTGGTGCTGTCGGTGATGAACGGTTTTCAGAAGGAAATCCGCGCGCGTATGCTGGGCGCTTCGCCGCATCTGGAGGTGGTTGCGGATGGCGGGCGGCTGCATGACTGGCAGGCTGTTCTGGGCAAGGTCGCGCGGCATCCGCAGGTGTCCGCCGCCGCGCCTTATGTGTCCGGTCAGGGCATGCTGTCGTTCGGGCAAAGCGTGCAGGGCGTGATGGTGCGCGGCATCGACCCGGCGCAGGAAACTGCCATTACCGGGCTATCGGACAAGATGAAGGTGGGCGCGTTAAACGATTTGCGCGGCGGGGAATTCGGCATCGTGCTCGGTTCCGATCTGGCGCGCGCGCTCGGGGTGCGCCCCGACGACAAGATTATGCTGATCGCTCCGCAGGGGCAGATTACGCCCGCCGGCATGATGCCGCGCCTCAAGCAATTCCGCGTGGCGGGCATCTTTGAAATCGGCATGGCTCCCTACGATAACAGCCTTGCATTGATCCATCTCGATGATGCGCAGAAGCTGTTCCAGCTCGGCGATGCGGTGACCGGCATCAGCGGCAAGTTGCGCGAGATCGACCTCGCGCCGCGCGTGGCGCGCGAGCTGCAAGGACAGTTGCCGCCCGACTTGTACGCCAACGACTGGACGCACCAGAACAGCAACTATTTCCGCGCGGTGCAGATGGAAAAGAAAATGATGTTCATCATCCTGTCGCTGATCGTCGCGGTGGCCGCATTCAACATCGTCTCCACGCTGGTGATGGCCGTCACCGACAAACAGGCCGACATCGCCATTCTGCGCACCCTCGGCGCGTCGCCGCGCAGCATCATGAAAATCTTCATCGTGCAGGGCGTGGTGATCGGCCTGATCGGCACGCTGCTCGGCAGCCTCGGCGGCATCGTGCTGGCGCTCAACCTGAATGTGGTCGTGCCGTTTATCGAGCACCTGTTCGGGGTGCAGTTTCTTGCCAAGGATGTGTATTACATCACCGAGCTGCCGTCCGATTTGCGCTATCACGAGGTCATGCTGGTGACCGGAATTTCTTTCCTGATCAGCCTGCTGGCGACACTGTACCCGAGCTATCGCGCCTCAAAAACACAACCGGCGGAGGCGCTGAGATATGAGTAAGCAGGATTCAAGATTGGAGCGCGGACGTCCTCGTCCGCATGCGGGCGAGACGCCCGCGATCCCGGAAATGCGGGATGATAAAAACGTCATTTCCTGCCGCGACCTGTGCAAGACTTTTACCATCGGCAAGGAAGACGTGCCGGTGCTCAAGGGCGTCAGCCTCGACGTGCGGCGCGGCGAGCGTCTCGCCATCGTCGGCGCGTCCGGTTCGGGCAAGAGCACCCTGCTGCACCTCCTCGGCGGGCTGGACAGCGCCAGCGGCGGCAGCGTGCAGATACTCGGCCAGGAAGTGCGGCAGATGGACGAAACGCAACGCGGCGAGTTGCGCAACCGCGCGCTCGGATTCATTTATCAATTTCACCATCTGTTGCCCGAATTCACCGCGCTGGAAAACGTCGCCATGCCGCTGTTGATCCGCGGCATGAAACGCGCGGAAGCCGGGCCGCGCGCCTCGTCAATGCTGGAACAAGTGGGGCTAATACACCGCCTCCACCACCATCCCTCGGAGCTATCCGGCGGCGAACGCCAGCGCGTAGCCGTGGCGCGCGCGCTGGTCACCGAACCGGTTTGCGTGCTGGCCGATGAGCCTACCGGCAACCTCGACCGCAGCAGCGCGCAAGCCCTGTTCGACCTGATGCAACAGCTCAACGAAAAGTTTGATACCAGCTTCGTCGTGGTCACCCATGACCTCGAACTGGCGGGGCGGATGCAACGCCGCCTGCGGCTGGTGGACGGCGTGTTGCTGAAGGATTATTGATCCGGCCAGATAAAGTTTGAAAATAAAAACGAATCGGAATTACACCCTCGGCGGCAAGCGCATCGCCCCCGGACGGCATCGCGCCGCTTCAGATCACCCGGTCGTTCCCGCCATCAATCGGGATCTGCGCGCCGGTAATTTTCGCGAATAGCGCACCGCACATTTCCGCCGTCAACTCCGCCACATCCTTGCTGCCGACTTCCTCGTGCAGCACATTGTTGCGCTTGTATTCATCGACGGTCATGCCGTAATGCGCGGCGCGCTGCGCCAGCACTTCCGGCGTCCAGATGCCGGTATCGAACACCGCGTTCGGGTGAACCAGGTTGATCCTGATTTTATCTGCGCCCCACTCCAGCGCGGCGACGCGGGCGAGCTGCGTCAGCGCCGCCTTGGACGCGGAATAGGCCGCCGCGCCCGGTCCCGGCGCCGGGACATTTTTCGAGCCGATCACGGCGACCCGACCATACCTCGGCGCGGCCTTCAGCAACGGGTGCGCTTCGCGCATCAGCGCCAGATTGGCGTCCAGATTGATCGCCATCACCTTGCGCCACTCGTCGTCGCCCAGCGCATTGATCTTCTTGCCGCCGGGGAAAATTCCGGCGTTCAGCACCAGCATGTCCAGCCCGCCGTAATGGCGGATCGTTTGCTCCAGCAAACCCTTGATGGCCTCAGGCGCGGACAGGTCCGCCGTGATGCCCAGATAGTCCGCACGGTCGCTATACAGAGCTTCCACCGCCGGATTGATGTCCACGCCCACCACCGCCGCACCCCGGTTCAGGAACGCCTGCACACAGGCCTTGCCGATGCCGGATGCCGCGCCGGTCACCAGCGCGACCTCCCCGGCAAACGCTTTCGGCGCACCGGCCTTTTTCAGCTTGGCCTGTTCCAGGTCCCAGTATTCCATGCTGAATAAATCCGCCTCGCCCAACGCCCGATAGCCGCCCAGCATTTCGCCGCGCAGAATAATGTCCTGCGTATGCGCATAAATATCCTCGACGATTTGCGTGTCGCGCGCCGAACGACCTACCGAAACCAGCCCGAATTCAGGGTCGAGAATCACGCGCGGCGCGGGGTCGAGCATCGTCAGCGGCATTTTGGCCGAGGTGGAATTTTTCTCGAAATATTGTTTGTACGCCCGCTCGTAAGCTTCGACATCCCGCCCGAGCATCGGCAAGCGTTTGGTGCGGATGATGTGGTCCGGCGTGGCCGGGCCGCGTTGCGAAATAGCGGCGATATCGGGATGGCGCGCAAAGGCCAGCGCGGCGCTGCTGTTATTGCTACGCAACAGCAGCGGAAAACCGGCGGCAGCGGAAATTTTTTTTCTTAACTCCGGCAGTTCTGGCCAGTTGGCGGTTGGTGCAATTTCGGCTGCCGGCAACAGCGGCGCGTTCCTGTTCAGGTAATCCTCGGCGCGCCCGACCAGGGCAATCATCCGCTCGTAGGCTTGCTTCGCGGTGTCGCCGAAACTGAAGATGCCGTGGTTCATCAGCACCATGCCGATGGTGCGCGGCGTGGCCTGCGCGGGAAACACTTCGGCGCACAATTTAGCCAGATCGAAGCCGGGCATCACGTAGGGCAGCACGATCACTTCATCGCCGTAAATCTCGCGGATGCGCGCCTCACCGTTGGCGGTGTTGGTGATCGCCACGATCGCGTCGGCATGGGTGTGATCGACAAAACGGTACGGGATCAGCGCGTGCAGGATCGCTTCGACCGACGGCGCGGGCGCGTTCGGGTCGAGCGAAGCCAGCTTGAGCTCGCGCGCCATGTCGATGTCGGACAATTTTTCCAGGCGCGACAGCTTCAGCATCGCATCGAAGCGCACCGCGACAAAATCCTTGGCCTCTATCGTGGCGAGATCGGAGCCGCTGCCTTTGACGAACAGGGTTGCTTCGTTCTCGCCGAAAATATTTTTGCTGACACCCTTCATCGACGTGTTGCCGCCGCCGTGCAGCACCAGATCGGGGTTTGCGCCGAGCAGGCGCGACGAATAAATGCGCTCCGCCAGGATGCCCTGATGCTTGGCCGCTTCTGTATCGTTCCAGAGGTTTTTCATTGCTATTCCTGGTTTTTGAAATTTTAGTCTACCTGCTAATACACACCTTCCCCTTCAAGGGGAAGGCTGGGATGGGGATGGGTTGATTATTCCACCACACGCTTTACCCCCATCCCCACCCTAACCCTCCCCTTGAAGGGGAGGGGATTGTGGTGTGCGTAATCCGAATTTAATTTACTGCAACACCCACATCGCCCCCGCCTCCGCCTTCACCACGCCGCGCTCGGTAATCAACCCCGTCACCAGCCGCGCCGGGGTCACGTCGAAGCCGTAGTTGGCGGCGCGAGAACCCTGCGGCGTGAGGCGCACCGTGCGCACCTGCCCATCGTCACACAGCCCGGCGATATGCGTCACTTCTTCCGCCGCACGTTCCTCGATGGGAATTTCCTTGACGCCATCCCGCAACGTCCAGTCTATCGTCGGCGTGGGCAGCGCCACGTAAAACGGCACACCGTTGTCGTGTGCGGCCAGCGCCTTAAGATAAGTGCCGATCTTGTTGCACACATCGCCGCGCGCCGTCACGCGGTCGCAGCCGACAATCGCCATATCGACCATTCCATGCTGCATCAGATGCCCGCCAGTATTGTCCGCGATCACCGTGTGCGGCACACCGTGTTGGCCGAGCTCCCATGCGGTGAGGCTGGCGCCCTGGTTGCGCGGGCGGGTTTCGTCTACCCACACATGCAGCGGGATGCCCGCATCGAACGCGGTATAGACCGGCGCCAGCGCCGTGCCCCAATCCACCGTCGCCAGCCAGCCCGCGTTGCAGTGGGTGAGAATATTGACCATGCCGCCCTTCTTCTGATGTATCGCGCGGATGATGTCACAGCCATATTTGCCGATGGCCGCATTGATCGCCACATCCTCGTCGGCGATGCGCGCCGCTTCCTGCCACGCCGCCACAGCACGCTCGCTTTCAGCCAGCGGCGCGAGAAAATCGCGCATTTTTTCCACGCCCCAGCGCAAATTCACCGCGGTGGGTCGCGAAGCCAGCAACACGCTGCAAGTGGCCGCCAGCGCGGCATCCGAAGCATGATCCCGCATAGCCAGCGCCACGCCATAAGCCGCCGTCACACCGATCAGCGGCGCGCCGCGCACCTGCATCTCGCGTATCGCGCGCTCGGCATCGCGCATCGTATCGAGGCGCAGCGTGGTGAAAATGTGCGGGAGCTTGGTCTGGTCGATGATCTCCACAGCGGTGTTGTCGGCGGTGGGCCAGATGGTGCGAAAAGAAATATTTTTAACTTTCATAGTGTAATTCCGTAGGGGCGCGATTCATCGCGCCCTGATTTATCCCTGTATCAAAAAAGGGCGCGATGAATCGCGCCCCTACATCAATCCCCCTCAGACTCGCACAGCGCAAACACCTTAAACCAACTCCTTAACCAGCTCCGGGTGCTTGTCCAATATCTTGAACAAATTAACCACGGCGCGCATCGGCACGGCTTCGCCGCGCTCGTAGCGGCTGAACGCGTTGTGTCCGCCGCCGGTCAATTCTGCCGCCTGTTTCTGGGTCAGTTTCAAACGCTTTCTGGCATGGGCCAGCAGCACAGCGTCGCGCGCTTTGGCTTTTTCTCCCAACGCTTCGATGGCCTCCCATACGCGATCCGAACTGTCCTTGTCGGTATATTCGATGTCGCCGCACACGGGGCAATGCCAGCCGGTGACTTTAGGGACAACGCAAGATTCCCCTCGCACTTCGACGGTGACGTTTTTGGTTTGTAATTTCAATTTTGTGCCGTCATCGCACTGCAAACAAAATTTGTTCATATCATTTCTCCTTAAACTGGATCACCACCGCGCCATCCAGTACGGTCAGTTTGAGATAGGCGATTTTCCCGTTCGGGCAAGGCGCATGATAGATGCGTTCCCACGCCGAGCGTGGGAACGATGAGAATGATGAAAAAAGGAATCACGCAGCCGCTTCTTTTAACACATCCGGCCTGCGTTCCGCGATGCTGATCAGCGTTTTTGCCGCACCGCTCGGTTGCCTGCGGCCTTGCTCCCACTCTTGCAGGGTGCGCACCGATACGCCCAGCAATTTGGCGAACTCGGCTTGTGACAGACCGGATTTTGTTCGTGCGGAGATGACGGGCGATAACACGACGCGCCCCTTCCGGGCGGTCATCTGACGCGCCGATTTCAGCAACGCCCCGCCCATGTCGCGCGATGCTTCGAAGGCTTCCAGCTCCTTGTCAGTCAATGGTTTTTTCGATTTCATTTTTCAGCTCCTTCAATAGGTTTCCGTCAATCGAGCCCCGTTTGCTTTTAGCGTAGATGAAGATCAGCCAGATTTCTCCATTCGCCCTGCGGTTGAAATAGATGACCCGCACACCGCCCGATTTTCCCGAGCCGGAACGGGACCAGCGCACTTTGCGCACCCCGCCGGAACCCCTGACCACATCTCCCGCATCGGGATTTTCCGCAATGAACAAAGCAAAGGCATCGTGCTCCTTTTCTGTCCAATACAGCGGCCAGAGTTTCTCGAAGTCTTCGGTTTCAATGACAGTGTGCATGACAGCCATTATCCGTCTTTGCCGTACAGTGTCAAATTTTCAGGGTTTTGTTGGTAGTCAATCCCCCTCAAACTCGCACAGCGCAAATACCTTGTGCCCGTGCTTCTCCAGCCTCGCACGCCCGCCGATGTCCGGCAGGTCGATAATGAAGCAGCATTCGACGATCTTGCCGCCCATTTTGTCGATCAGCGTGCAGGCGGCGTCCGCTGTTCCGCCGGTGGCGATCAGGTCGTCCACCAGCAGCACGCGGTCGCCTTTCTGGATCGCGTCGGTGTGGATTTCGATGCGGTCGGTGCCGTATTCGAGCTCGTAGTCGTGGCCGATGGTTTCGGCGGGCAGTTTGCCTTTTTTGCGGATCGGGATGAAGCCTTTGTTCAGCGCGTAAGCCAGCGGTGCGCCGAGGATGAAGCCGCGCGATTCGATGCCGGCGATTTTGTCGATTTTCACGTCTTTGTAACGCGCCACCAGCTCATCGACGGTAGCGCGAAAGCCTGCCGGGTCTTTGAGCAAGGTGGTGATGTCGCGGAACTGGATGCCCTGTTTGGGGTAATGCGGGACGGTGCGGATATGGGATTTGATGGTCATTTGAACTCCTGGTAAGTGGGAAGTAGGAAGTGGGAAGTGGGATAGAGCAGCGGTTTCCCCACTCCCTACTTCCCACTCCCCACTTCCTAGTTATTAAGCATTCGCCCGGCCACGGCGGACAATTTCTCGATCATCGCCGGGTCGCGCGCTTCAGGGGCGGTGATGATGGCGTGTTGCAGCGCGCTGCGGCAGCCGCATTGGCAGGCTGTCGCGTCGCCCTGCACGCGCGGCGCAACGCGCTTCACCAGGGCGCGCGCCTTGTCGGCGTTTTCCGTCAGCACTTTGATGATGGCCTGCACGGTCACGTTGTCGTGGTCGGGATGCCAGCAGTCGTAGTCGGTCACCATCGCGACGGTGGCGTAGCAAATTTCGGCCTCGCGCGCGAGCTTGGCTTCCGGCATGTTGGTCATGCCGATCACGTCGCACTTCCACGAGCGGTACAGTTCCGATTCCGCGAGGCCGGAGAATTGCGGGCCTTCCATCGCCAGGTACGTGCCGCCGCGCACTACCGGGATGTCGATTTGCTGCGCGGCCTCGTACAGATGCCCGCCCAGGCGACCGCATACCGGGTGCGCCATCGAGACATGCGCGACCAGACCGCTACCAAAAAAACTCTTTTCCCGCGCGAAGGTGCGGTCGATGAATTGGTCGATGATGACAAACATGCCCGGCGCGAGGCTTTCATGCAGCGAGCCCACCGCGCTGACCGAGATAATGTCGCTCACGCCGAGGCGCTTGAGTGCGTCGATGTTGGCGCGAAAATTGATTTCCGTTGGCGGGATGCGGTGCCCGCGCCCGTGGCGCGGCAGGAAGGCGATAGATTGCCCCGCCAGCTCGCCGACCAGAATTTCATCCGACGGTTCGCCGAATGATGAGATTGCCTTTACCCAGCGTGTGTTTTCCAACCCTTCGATGTTATATACGCCGCTGCCGCCGATGATGCCTAACATATTTTCTCCTATTGGCCTTCCACCATAATTTTACAAATAAAATTCTGCAATGCCATACGCTCTTTGCCTTCGGGCTGCACGAACTGCACGCCATAGATCATGATTTTATCGCCGCTATCGCTGTCGGCGCCGCTCTGTATATTGCGTATGAGAGCCGGCATGGCAAACAGATGTTCTTCATCATCGACATGCAAGCGAAAATTGACTGTCACGCCGCTACCGGCTTTACCTATCTCTTTCCTGGCGCGGATTTTTGCGCCGGAGGTGCTGATATCTTCGATGGTCGCCGGTATCCCGAATGCGGCAGCCCCGGGTTCGACCGAGCATTCCAGCCTGGGTTTGATGCGCAGCGCGCCGCGCATCGTGATGACGCTGATCCGGGACGGGAAAGACAGATGCAGGCAGGGGTAAGGCGCGGTGCAAACGTTTATGACATCGGCGCTGAACTCGTAAGCTTTCCGGTCTGAAAATCCGCGCACCAGAAAACCCTGGCCTTCGCTGGCCGCAAGCAATTTCCCGTCTTTCACGGGGTGCGTGACCAGCACGCTTTTCTTGTCCAAATAACCGATAAGCTTGACGCAATGGCGCCGCCTGTCCGCAGAAATATCCTGCATCTGCAATGCGTCGCCGATATTGATTTGTATTGAAAGCAAATCACTGTCTTCGGGCTGTTTGGCCTGTTGCTCGCCATTGCTCATTGTATTTCTCCCGCCAATTAAATTACCCCCGGCAAAGCCGGGGGCTTATTAGGTGAGCCCCTCAAAGGGGCCGATAAAACCGTGAGCCGCCTGAAGGCGGCCAAGTTTTCCTCCTTCCCCTTCAGGGGGTTGGGATG
>SCPW01000174.1 GCA_004298605.1 Gallionella sp. | reverse complement strand
CAGGGCGCCAGCCCTCTATCTAACTTTCCCCCAGAGGGGGAAAGGACGATCGTTCCCTCTCCCTCCGGGAGAGGGTTTGGGTGATGGTCAAATCGCGCCCCTACATGTGCCGCGATATTGCCGATCACCGCCTCGAACATCGCCGTGGTCAGGCGTTTGGTTTGGGTGTTATAGCGGCTGCAATGGTAGCTATCGAACAGCTTCAGGCCGTTGGGAAGATCATGTTGCGCGCCATGCGCGAAAGCAAAATTGCTCTTGCGCAGTTGCAGCGCCATCAACACCGCCTGGTGCGCGATCGTGCCCAGCGCCAATACCGCCGCACCTTGCGGCAACATGGCCAGTTCCTCCGCCACATAACCGTTGCAGGTGCGGATCTCGACCGGTTCCGGCTTGTTTTGCGGCGGCAGACAGCGCACCGCATTGGTGATGCGGCAGCCCTCGAGGCGCAAAGACGGGTTGGCGTTTCCCGCCGCATCCAGCGGTTCGGCGCGGCTGGCAAAGCCGTATTTATGCAGTGAGCCATACAGCAGGTTGCCCGCAAAATCGCCGCTGAACGGACGACCGGTGCGGTTCGCGCCATGCATCCCGGGAGCAAGACCAACAATCAAAAACTTGCTGTCCGCTTCACCGAACGAACCCACCGGCAAGGCATGGTAGCCGGGGTGCTCTTCGCGCACTTGATGAAGAAACCCGGCCAAGCGCGGGCACAGGCGGCAATTTGTTGAAAAGGTCATCATTGCTTAGGAAGCGGGGAATTACCAAAATACCATTTATAAATTACGTCAAAACAAAACCCATCCCCACCCCAACCCTCCCCTTGAAGGGGAGGGAGTAGTGTTCCTCCCCCTTCAAGGGGGAGAGCGTTAGCGAGGGGGCAACTAGGTGGGGGATGGGGTGATGTTGGTAGCATGATTAACGGTACTTTAATAATTTCCAACTCCCTTAATGGTTCCCCAAGAAACCGGCATACCACAAGCCGATCAGCGCGCAGATGCCCGCCGCGATCATCAGGTAAGGCCACAGCGCCCGTTTATCGGCAAACGGGTCAAACAGCGAACGCTGCGCGCCCTCCGGCAACACAGCCAATCCGGTCAATGACGTACCAAACGGAATGTTGATGCGCGCCCGCGCGTTGATCGCCCAGCCGTTGGCGTCCAGTATCGGCGCCAGATTGCGCCGCTTCAGCTTGAACCAGGCCATCGCCATGGACGGGCCGGAAATCACCAGCAGCAAGCCCGCCAGCGCAAAAGGTATCTGCCAGAATTTCAGCCCCAGCAGGCCGCTGACAACCGAGGCGAGAATGCCGCCGATGGCGCCGATCGCCAAACCGATCGCCGCAAAAATACCGGCAAACTTGCCCACATCGAAGGGCGGTTTAGGTGGTGCGGCAGTGGCATTGGCTGGTGGCTTGCTTTCAATCGCCGCCTTGAGCAGCTTGTCATCCGCCGGGCCAGGCTTCGATGTGGCCAGTTTCTGCAATAGTTCGCTGATTATTTTGACCAGTTTCTTGTAAGGCGACCAGAATGCCTGGCGGATGCTGATCGGGTGATCGATGAGGCGCACGATGCTGGCGTCCCAATCCCGGCCTTTGCGGTCATAGAAAATACCGTTGCGCCCGGCCATCAGATAATCCGAATCACCGGCGGTGAAGGCCGCGGCAATG
>SCPW01000173.1 GCA_004298605.1 Gallionella sp. | reverse complement strand
CCGATGGGCAGGCGTTTCAGGTAAGTCAGCGAAGAATATCCGGTGCCGAAATCGTCGATCGAAATTTCGATACCCAAGGCGTGCAATTGGTTCAGGACGGTTATCGTGGCATGAATATCCTGGAGCAGGACGCTCTCGGTAATTTCCAGTTCCAATTGCTCCGGCGCCAGCCCGGCATCTTGCAGCGCCAGATGCGCCGCCGCGACCAGGTCGTTCTGCCGGAACTGGCGCGCCGAGAGGTTGACCGACACGCGCAGGGGCGGCAGGCCGTCGGCCTGCCAGGCGCTATTCTGGGCGCAGGCCTCGCGCAGCACCCATTCGCCGACTGGGACGATCAGGCCGGTTTCTTCGAGCAACGGGATGAACTCGTTGGGGGCGAGCAAGCCGCGCACGGGATGCTGCCAGCGCAGCAACGCCTCCATGCCGGCGATCCGACCGGTGCGCAGGTCGACCTGCGGCTGGTAGTGCAGCACAAACTCGTCCCGTTCGAGCGCGCGGCGCAAGCTGGTTTCCAGCGTCAGCCGCTGCGAAGCGGTCGCGTTCATTTCGGCGTCATAAAAGCGGTAGCCGTTTCCGCCCTCTTCCTTGGTGTAGCGCGCGGCGACATTGGCGTTCCTGATCAGGTCGTCCTTGTCGCCCGCATCGAGCGGGTAGAGGGCGATACCGATGCTCGCGGTAATGTAAATTTCCTGGCCTTCCAGGATGAAAGGCTCGGCCAGCGCGCCGAGGATTTTCCGGGCCACCATCGCCGCATTCTGCTGGCTTCCCACATCGCTCAGCACGACGGCAAATTCGTCGCCGCCGAAACGGGCGAGGGTGTCGCTGTCGCGGATGTGGCCGGCCAGCCGTTCGGCGACCGCCCGCAGCAATTTATCGCCGAAGGCGTGGCCCAGCGTGTCGACGATCGTCTTGAAACGGTCCAGGTTCAGGTGCTGCACCGCCACCAGCCAGCCATGGTGGTGCGCCTCTGTCAGCGCCTGTTTCAGGCGATCTTCCAGCAGGTGGCGGTTGGGCAGTTCGGTGAGAGCATCGTAATTGGAAAGATGGTGCGCGCGCGCTTCGGACATTTTTTTCTCGGTCAGATCCGCGAACACGCCCAGGTAATAGAGGACTTTCCTCGCCTCGTCGCGAATGGCGATAAGGGTCAGCCATTCCGGGAAAGCCTCGCCGTTCTTGCGCCGGTTCCAGACTTCGCCCTGCCAGTAGCCGTACTCGATCATCGAGAACCACATCCCCTGGTAAAAAGTGGCATCGTGCCGGTCCGAGCGCAACATCTGGGGGGTCTGCCCGATGGCTTCTTCCTCGCTGTAGCCGGTGATTTCGGTGAACGCCCGGTTCACCCGCAAAATCCTGGACTGGGTGTCGGTAATCAGGATACCTTCGGTGCTGTTCTCGAACACGGTGGCGGCAAGGCGCAGGTCTTCCTCGTTCTTCTGCAGCGCTTCCTGGGCGTGGCGCAGCTTGTCCCGTTCGTCTTTCAGTTCGGCGATGTGCTGCGCCTGGATGGCTTCGCGTTCACGCCCTTGGGCAATGAGTTGCCGGTTGGATTCATCGAGGCGCCGCTCCACCCGGCGGGTAATCAGATAAAGCAAGGCGAACAGTGCTCCGGCCAAGGGCAAATAAAACAGGCTGAGGAAGCGCATGCTGGCGATCATTTCGTCGGTGTTCTCCGTCATGTCGCGCAGGATCACCAGGTCTCCCATCTTGCGCCCGGATGCGTCCTCGACCGGTATGACACCGGTGTAATAGTGCTTGCCGCCAATTTCCATGTCTGAGGCAGTGCCGGGCAATGCCCCGGGAAGCAAGATGCGGCTCATCTGTTCCCGGGACAAATCCAGGGTCTGGTGGACGATGGCCGCGCCCGGGAGCCGATCCCAGTCCGCATTGCGCCCCAGCATTTTCATACCGCTCTCCCAGTCCTGGCGCACCAGGAATTGCTTGTCGATCACCAGCAGATTGTCGATGCCGACGATCTCCTTGACGCCGCGCAGCACATCCTCGATTTCCTGGCCCAGCTCGACGTAACCGACCAGACCGGCGTTGTCGCGCATCGGCGCCACCGCGCGCAGGGTGAAAGTGCCGACCATGCCCAGCTCCACGCCGATGGCGGTTTTTCCGGTTTTTTCGGCAGCCAGCGTGGTGTGGCGGTTGACGGTGTCGCCATGGCGTTCGGGCTGGTGCATGCGCAGCACGTTTACGCGGGCGGCGTCCTCGAAGTAGAAATGGGTGATGTTGTACTGGTCCCGCAGTTGTTCGAACAGCGGCATCGCCCGCCCGAGCAAGGCATCGCGATCCCCGGCGCGCAGCGCGGCCTGCAAGCGCTCGTCGCGCAATATGGCCTCCAGCGCAGCCCCCAGTTTGTCGCCGCGCCTGGCCAGCGCGCTCTGGTAATAGGCTTTCACAGATTGCATATCTCTATCGAAACGGAGACCGGCGTCGACTTTTTCATGCTGGTACAGGCTGAGGATAACTGCGCCAAAAAGGATTGCCAGCACCAGGGCAATGGGGAGAAGAATGCGCGTTTTCAGGCTGGCTTTATTGTGCATTGGCAATAAAAATTTGCATGGAATTGGCGGCGGGCACCCCGAATGCTAGCACAAACATCAGCCTTCAATCGCCGGTATGGCGCCGTGGCTTGATGCTGTCCAAAATCATCAGCAGCGCGCCGCAGGTAATCGCGGAATCGGCGATATTGAAGGCGGGGAAATAATGCTCGTCCCAGTGGAACAGCAGAAAATCCACCACATAGCCGTAGGCGATCCGGTCAACCAGATTTCCCAGCGCGCCGCCGAGTATCAGGCTCAGTGCCAGGGCGAACAGCGTTTGCGCGGCATGTTTGCGCAGCAGCGTAACGATCCACACCGAAGCGATGACAGCGATGGCGGTAAACAGCCAGCGCTGCATACCGCCCGCGTCATGCAGAAAGCTGAACGCCGCGCCGGTATTGTGCGCCAGCACCAGGTCGAATACTCTCAGGACGGTGAGCCTTTCGCCGTAGGCAAAGCGGTCGGTGATCCATACCTTGCTCAACTGGTCGAGCACAATGACCAGCGCGCTCAAGGAGAGCCATTTGGGGAAGGACATTTACGAGCCCTTAATTCAGTGAGGCAAACCCCCGGCTATGCCGGGGGACTAAGTAAGGTTCGACCGTATCACACGGTCGCTCCAGTTTTATTCCCTCCCCTTCAAGGGGAGGGTTAGGGTGGGGATGGGTTTGAGCGGTGGAGCAGATACGTACAGCGTAACCACCACCCCCATCCCAACCTTCCCCCTGAAGGGGAAGGAGGGAAACTTGGCCGCCTTCAGGCGGCTCACGGTTTTATCGGCCCCTTTGAGGGGCTCACCTAATAAGCCCCCGGCTTTGCCGGGGGTAATTTAACTCGAACCAAACCAAAATCTAACCCTCCTCAGTTCCCCCTTATCGGTGGGGAAGCCAAGCTCCTCCCCTGATAAGGGGAGGCCGGGAGGGGCTAGGATCAGATTTTGAATCCAGCAAAATACATCACGCATATTTTCTGGCCTCGCCGCTGCCTGACAAATTGCTCACGCAACGCCCGCACAGCGTCGGGTATTGCGTATCTGCCCCCACATCGGCGCGGTAATGCCAGCAGCGTTCGCACTTGTCGTGCAGGCTGGCGGAGACGTCAATATGTTGCCCGGCTTCCGCGGTGGCGCGATGCACCGTGGCGCGCGAGGTGATGAACACGAAGCGCAGATCATCGCCGAGGCGCGCCAGCACTTCATAATCGTTGCCCGCGACAGACACATCGACTTCGGCGGCCAGTGCCGAACCGATCAACCCGGCGGTGCGCGCTTCTTCGAGCTGCTTGTTTACATTATTTCGAATGGTACGAATGGATGACCATACCTCAAGCAAGTTGCCGTACTGTTCCCATCCCGAAAATGGATCCTTATTTTTCAGTTCGGGAAACTCATGCCACTCACCGGCAAACACGCTGTCATCCTCTTTGCCGCACAACACGGACCAGGCTTCCTCGGCGGTAAAACTCAGGATCGGCGCGATCAGCCGCACCAGGCTGTGGGTGATGTGATACAGCGCGTTTTGCGCGGAACGGCGCGCGGCGGAATTTTCCCCGGCGGTGTACAAGCGGTCTTTCAGGATGTCGAGATAGAAACCGCCCATATCCTCGGAACAGAAAGTCTGCAATCTTTGCACGATCAGATGAAATTCGTAGCGTGCATAGTCTGCAGCAATCGCATCCTGCAGGCTGCGCGCCAGCGCCAGCGCATAACGGTCGATTTCCAGCCATTTCTCAACCGGCAGGGTATGTTTTTGCGGATCAAAATCGGCGATATTGGCGAGCAGAAAACGTAGCGTGTTGCGGATGCGCCGGTAGCTTTCCACCACGCGCTTGAGGATTTCGTCGGAGATCGTCAGCTCGCCCGAGTAATCGGTCGAGGCTGCCCACAGGCGCAAAATGTCGGCGCCCAGCGTATCGAATATTTTTTGCGGCGCGATCACGTTGCCCTTGGATTTC
>SCPW01000172.1 GCA_004298605.1 Gallionella sp. | reverse complement strand
GGCCAGAATAATGAAATCAAAATCCCATCCCACTTTGTCGTGCGAGGTAAATGGCGCTTTCATCATGGCTACTTTGAGTCCGATTGCGCCGACCATGATGATACCCAGTCCAAGTGCGGCAAGCTGAGTCAGAAAACCACTAAACATCGCGAGCGCTCCCGCTGTTTCGGCAAAGCCGAGAAAAGTTAAGAATCCAGCCATCTGCGGCTTGCCCATCGCCTGCGCCATCGCCTTGGCGCCCATGATCTTTGGCCATCCGTGGGCGATAAAGATAACCCCTATCGAAAACCGAAGGGCAAGAGGCCCCAATCTCCGAAGTGATGTAAATTTGTCAAAAATGCCATCGGTTCCTCCTTTGGTTTTCTTCTTCTAATGCAACGATTCTCCAAACTGAAAGGCCGATACAGTCACGTTCATGACACGGTCGGTGAACACCTTTTTACCCAAGCCTGTCCCCGCCGCGCCCGCTGCGACCATAAGAGGTAAAAGATGTTCTTCGCGAGGGTGCGCTTCGCGGCCACCGGGAGCAACTGACCATTGACGCAGTTTTTCATTACGCACTTTCGGATCTAGTTCACAGACAGCTTTCGTCAGCCACGCATCGAATTGATCTGAAGCTGCGCCACCGTCGCGCCCAAATCCCCCCATGTTGTGATAACTCATGCCACTGCCAACTATCAACACCTTTTGATGCCTTAGAGGTTCAAGAGCGCGGCCAACACCGATATGAGTGGCGGGATCGAGACCATTTTTTAATGAGAGTTGAACAATTGGAATATCAGCACTTGGGTATACGAGTTTGAATGGAATGAATACGCCGTGATCGAATCCTCGCCCGGAGTCGGATTCAGCCATTATTCCGGCCTCTCGAAGAAGTTTGCATACTTGCCCAGCAAGGGCAGGTGACCCCGGAGCATTGTATTCAAGCTGGTAAGTGGGGGCGGGAAATCCGTAATAATCGTAGAGGAGCGGGGGGTGGGGGTGACTCGTGACGGTAAACTCTTTTTCCTCCCAATGCCCGGAAATGACAACCACGGCCTCTGGAACGGCACCGATCAAATTGCCCATTTGACCTAGCCATGCGGCCATCTTATGCCAGACCTCGGGAGGGTCCCAGGCCATGAAAAAACAAGGACCTCCTCCATGGGGAATATACAACGTAGGGAGTGTTTTCAATTTGTCCGCGCTTTCATGAAGCAAGCTCTTTGATTGCGTCCAACTCCTTGGGATTCCATCGGGACACTCATCTCGTCCGGCAAGTTGGCGAGCAGGTGGATCAACTCGTCGAGCAGGCCCTTCAGAGCAACCCCTTTCTCCGGCGGGAAGTTGACGGTCGCCATCAGGCGTTCCGGCACGCATGCGCAGCGTGCTTTAAGGGCTGCCCCAGCATCGGTCAAGCTGATCTCCACGACCCGCTCATCGACCGCGCTGCGCACGCGACGCACATAACCGAGCTGCTCGAGGCGCTTGAGCAACGGCGTGAGGGTGTTGGAGTTGAGCAACGCACGCTCGCCGATATGGGACACCGAACAGGACGAGTCCTCCCACAAAATCAACAGAACGATGTACTGGGGGTAAGTCAGACCCAAGGGGTCGAGCAACGGCTGGTAACGTCGTGTCACCAGTCGCGAGGCGGCATAAAGAGGGAAACACAACTGATGCTCAAGGCGCAGATAGTCTTCTTCCTGTAAGCGCGGCGGTGACTCGGTTTTCATTTATCTCTCCAGGGCTTTGCGAATGTCTCCATCGATTCTTTCAGGCTTCGTGAGCGGCGCAAAACGCTTCAACGGGGTGCCATCTCGTCCGATCAGGAACTTTGTGAAATTCCATTTGACTTTGCGCCCGAAAATTCCCGGCAGTTGTGCGGTGAGCCAATTGAATAGCGGGTGCGCGTTCGGCCCCTTCACGTCAACCTTCTCGCACACTTGGAAACTAACACCATAGTTGAGGAGACAACTGCTTTCGATGGTGCTGGCG
>SCPW01000171.1 GCA_004298605.1 Gallionella sp. | reverse complement strand
CCGACATGGTGGATAGCGGCGTGCCCAGCTCGTGCGCCGCGCCGGCCGCCTGTGTGCCCAGCGCCACGATCCGCTCGTTGCGCAAAATTTCTTCGCGCACCCGCGCCAGCATTTTGTCCCGGCTACGCACCGTCTGCGTCATCTGCACCACGAAATAGGCGACCACTATCGCGCTGATGGCAAAACCGAGCCGCATTCCCGTCACGTGAGTATCAAAAGCGCTGGCACCGCCGGAGTGGTCGTTGTGCGGCAGTGGAACGTAATAGAACACCAGCACGCCGTAACAGGCGGCGGTAAACACCGCCATGCCCCAGGTGTAGCGGCTGGGCAAAGTCGCGGCGGCGATCACCTGCGGCAGCAAAAACAGCGAGACGAACGGGTTGGTCGAGCCGCCGCCATAATAAAGCAGGACGCTGAGCGCCAGCACGTCCGCGCACAATTGCACGAACAATTCCATGTTGGTGACCGGCTTGCTGTTGCGCTGGCGCAGCCAGGAGAACAGGTTGAATACAGCGAGCGCCGCCACCGTCAGCAGCATCGGCTGCCAGTCCAGCTTCAGCTCCAGTATTTGCCAGACCGACGCGAGCATCAGGAGTTGCGCCACGATGGCCATGCCGCGCAAAACGACCAGCCGGTGCAACTGGCTATGTCCGGGCAGGGAAGAAAGTATGGCGTCGCTCATGCGGCTATTGTAATCGGAGCGGTGTGTCGCGGGGTGCGGCAAATTGTCGCGCGACGCCATGCCGCATTGCCGGGCTTTTCAACGGATAATTCACCCCATGACCGCAAGGTTTTCAGGCTCTGGCGGCAAAGCGCGGCCAGCGGGGCCAAACACCGGCGGAGTGCTATAATCCGCGCCTCGTTTTTGCAGGTGTACCATGAGCATTATTACTTCCGTCAATTTCAAATCCCATCTGGCCGACCTGTTTGCGCAGGCGTTACGCGCCGTCGCCCCCGAAGCCGTTCAAACCGACGTTGTCATCGAGCGCCCCAAGCAGGCGCAGCATGGCGACTATGCGTGCAGCGTGGCGATGCAGCTCGCCAGGCAGTTGCGCAAACCGCCACGCGACATCGCGCAAGCCCTGATCGCTGCATTGCCGCCATCGGCGGTGGTGGAAAAAGTGGAAATCGCCGGCGCGGGCTTCATCAATGTGTTTATCGCTACCGCCGCCAAACAGGCGGTGGTCAAGGCAGTATTGCAGGCGGCGGAAAGCTACGGCCACGGCGCATTGGGCGCCGGGCGCAAAGCGCAGGTCGAGTTTGTTTCGGCCAACCCGACCGGCCCTTTGCATGTCGGCCACGGGCGCGGCGCGGCTTACGGCGCGAGCCTGGCGAATGTGCTGGAGGCGGCAGGCTACAAGGTTTCGCGCGAATACTATGTGAACGATGCGGGCAGGCAGATGGACATACTCGCGCTGTCCACCTGGTTGCGCTATCTGGCGCTGCATGGCGTGTCCGTGCCGTTCCCGCCGAATGCCTACCAGGGAGATTACGTGGGCGACATGGCCATGCAGGTCAGTGCGGCGCACGGCGCAAGGTATGTGCGCCCGTTCGGCGACGCGTTTGCCCGGGCGCCGGGTTTTGCGGATCAGCCGGACGCGCATCTCGACGCCCTGATCGCCGGGGCGAAACGCTTGCTGGGCGAGGATTACAGCTATATCCACCAGCACGCCCTGAATGAGCAACTGGGCGATTGCCGCGACGATTTGCAGGAATTCGGCGTACATATGGACGTGTGGTTCTCCGAGCAATCGCTGTTCGACAACGGCATGGTCGCGCGCGTGGTGGAGCAGCTCAAGGCCGATGGCCACCTGTATCAGCAGGACGGCGCGTGGTGGTTCCGCTCCACCGGGTTCGGCGACGAAAAAGACCGCGTGGTGCAGCGCGACAACGGCCTGTACACCTACTTCGCTTCCGACATCGCTTACCACCTGAACAAGTTCGAGCGCGGTTTTGATCGCGTGGTTAACGTGTGGGGCGCGGATCATCACGGCTACATCCCGCGCGTCAACGGCGCGCTCCGGGCTCTGGGGCTGGACAGCGGCAAACTGACCATCGCGCTGGTGCAATTCGCGGTGCTGTACCGCAACGGAGAGAAAGCGGCGATGTCCACGCGCAGCGGCGAATTCGTCACCTTGCGCGATTTGCGCAAGGAAGTCGGCAACGATGCGACGCGCTTTTTCTACGTGATGCGCAAGAGCGACCAACATCTGGATTTTGATCTGGATCTGGCGAAATCGCAGAGCAACGAAAACCCGGTTTATTACGTGCAATACGCCCATGCGCGGATACACAGCGTGCTGGCGCAGTGGGATGGCGACCGCGCAAGTTTGCGCGGTGCCGATGTCAAATTGCTGGATAATGATCACGAAACAGTATTGTTGCAGAGGCTGATCGACTATCCGCAGGTGATCGAAAATGCCGCCCAGGATTTGGCGCCGCACCTGATCGCTTTTTACTTGAAAGACTTGGCGGCGGATTTTCACGGTTACTATAATGCCTCGCGCTTTCTGGTCGAAAATGAAGCGGTCAAACATGCGCGGCTGGCGTTGATTGCCGCGGCGGCGCAGGTGTTGCGCAACGGTTTGGCATTGCTCGGCGTAAACGCGCCGGAAAAAATGTAACGTAAAAAACAGGCAAGACATGAGCAGAAACACAAACAACAAACCCGCCGCGCCGCGCAAAAATGGCAATCCGTTATTGACCGGCATACTCGTCGGTATGGTGATCGGCGTCGGCATGGCTGCCGGGTTGGCCTGGTACATCATGAAATCGCCCAGCCCGTTCGTGCAGAAAGAGCCGGTGGCGCCCAGGCCGGCGGCAGAAACCGCGAGGCCGGCAGCGCCCGCCGGAGCCGCGACGCCCGGCGCGCAACCCGCAACGGCAGCCTCCGGTGTCGGTGAAGGCAAGCCGCGTTTCGAGTTTTACAACGTGCTGACCGACAAACAGGATACGGCTGCCGCAGCGTCGGCCAAGCCTGCCGACAAGCCCCAGACGCCCGCCGGCAAACCGGCTGCCGCCAATGAGCCGCAGTTCCTGCAGGCGGGATCCTTTTCCAATCAGGATGATGCCGAGAAGCTCAAGGCCAGGCTCGCATTGCAGGGTATCGAGACCGGCATCCAGACCGTGACCATCCCCGATAAAGGCGTGTGGCACCGCGTGCGCCTGGGCCCCTACATGAATGCGGACGAAATGAACCGCGCGCGCAGCCTGCTGAAACAAAACGGGGTGGATGCCACTCCAACCCGTGCGCAATAAAGGGCGCTTCTAAAAATATTTACCATCATCACAAGGAACTTATAAATGAAAAGTATGATCAAGAGCCTGGTTGTTGCGGCGGCATTGTTGATTGGCGGCGCGGCGTTCGCCGCAGTGGAAGCGGGCAAGGATTACAAGCTGTTGAACCCGTCGCAACCGACCAACACCAAGAAAATCGAAGTGCTGGAATTTTTCTTTTATGGCTGCTCGCACTGCTTCGACCTGCATTCGCAGTTGAGCGCGTGGGAAAAAAATATCCCCGCAGATGTTGAATTCAGCTATGTGCCGACTGTTTTCCGCGATTCCTGGGAACCGATGGCGCGCACTTTCTACGCGCTCGAATCGCTG
>SCPW01000170.1 GCA_004298605.1 Gallionella sp. | reverse complement strand
GCTCATTGGATAATCTGCTCGCCGCCGATGCGGAGAGTTTGCGGCAGGTGCGCGATGTCGGGCCGGTGGTGGCGCAGAGCATCGTGGATTTCCTGGCGGAAGCGCACAACCGCGAAGTCATCGCGCAGTTGCGCGCCAGCGGGGTGTGTTGGCCGGAACATGAACAGCGGCGGATGGCGGAATTGCCGTTCAGCGGCAAAACCTTCGTGCTAACCGGCACGCTCGCCAGCATGGCGCGCGACGAGGCCAGGGAAAAACTCGAAGCGTTGGGCGCAAAAGTGAGCGGCAGCGTCTCGAAAAAAACGGGCTACGTGGTGGCGGGAGCCGAGGCGGGCAGCAAGCTGGACAAGGCGCGTGAACTGGGCGTTACGGTGCTGGGCGAACAACAATTTTTGACGTTATTGGAAGGCGCATGAAAAAAATTACTAAAGCCGTGTTCCCGGTCGCCGGCATGGGCAGCCGCTTCCTGCCGGCCACCAAGGCCAGCCCGAAGGAAATGATGCCTATCGTGGATAAGCCGCTGATCCAGTATGCGGTGGAAGAGGCGGTGGCGGCGGGCATCACCGACATGGTGTTCATCACCGGGCGCAACAAGCGCGCGATCGAGGATCACTTCGACAAGGCCTACGAGCTGGAAGCCGAGCTGGAAATGCGCGGCAAGCACGAGTTGCTGCGCCTGGTGCGGGAAGTGATCCCCGCGCATATCAACTGCATCTACATCCGCCAGACCGAGCCGCTGGGCTTAGGGCACGCGGTGTTGTGCGCAAAGCCGGTGGTGCAGGACGAACCGTTCGCGGTGATACTGGCGGACGATCTGATCGACGGCCCAATACCCATCATCACGCAGATGGTGGATGTGTTCCGGCAGCACCCGTGTTCGATCCTGGGTGTGCAGAACGTGGCGCGCGACCAGACGCGCCAATACGGCATTGTCGGCAGCACGCCCCTGGAACCGGATATTGAACAAGTGAATGGCATCGTCGAAAAACCCGAGCCCGAAGATGCGCCTTCGACGCTTGCGGTAGTGGGGCGCTACATTCTCACGCCGCGCATTTTTCACCATCTTGAAAAAGTGCAGGCGGGCGCGGGCGGTGAAATCCAGTTGACCGACGGCATCGCCGCATTGATGCGGGAAGAAAAAATGCTGGCTTACCGCTTCAAGGGCACACGCTACGATTGCGGCTCAAAGCTGGGCTACCTCAAGGCGATGGTGGCGCTGGGGCTCAAGCACCCCGAGGTGGGCGGCGAGTTCGCGGCCTATCTGGACGGTCTGGAATAAACCGTGACTGTATCCATCCAGCGCGCCCGCGACATCCTGCAACAGGCGGAATTGCTGTATCCGGCCGAGCAGGTGCAGGCGTCGCTGCACGAAGTCGCGCGGCAGATCAATGCCGCGCTGGCGGACAAGCACCCGCTGGTCTTGTCGGTGATGGGGGGCGCGGTGGTGTTCACCGGACAGTTGTTGCCGCTGCTCGATTTTCCGCTGGATTTCGACTATGTGCACGTGTCGCGCTACGGCGATGCGCGGCACGGCGGCGCGATGCACTGGAAGGTTTCGCCGCGCGAAAACGTGCGCGGCCGCGTGGTGCTGGTGCTGGATGATATTCTCGACGAAGGCCATACTTTGCAGGCCTTGCGCCAGCGGGTGATGGAACTGGGCGCGGGCAAGTTTTACAGCGCGGTGTTTGCCGACAAGCGGCATGGCAGGAAGAAACCCATCCATGCCGATTTCGTCGGGGTGGAGCTGCCGGACCGTTTTGTGTTTGGCTATGGCATGGATATCGAAGGGGCGTGGCGTAATCTGCCCGCCATTTATGCGGTGAAGGCTTAGGGAGTGGGAAGTGGGAAGTGCGGGCGGTTTGCCCGCTCACCACTTACAACTCCCTACTCACCATAAGCGGTAAAGAAAGGATAGTTTTATGTTGGCAATCATTGGCGGTCGCGGCCTGACGGAACTGGCGAACCTGGAAATCACGCACCGGCAGGTGTTGCGCACGCCTTATGGCGAGCCTTCCTGCGCATTCCTGTTCGGCACGCTGAACCAGCACGAAGTGATTTTTCTGGCGCGCCACGGTTATGGCTATACCATCCCGCCGCACTTGGTGAACTACCGCGCCAATTTATGGGCGCTGCGCGAACAGGGCGTGAACGAGGTCGTCTCGGTCGCCACGGTCGGCGGCATCCGCGCGGATCTGACGCCCGGCATTATTGTCGTGCCGGACCAGATCATCGACTACACCCACGGCCGCGACGCCACTTTTTTCGATACGCGCGACACCAGCTATACCAATGTCGATTTCACGCTGCCGTATTGCCCCAGATTGCGCCGCCGCATCCTGCGCAGCGCGGCCGAGGTGCAACAGCCCTGCCTGGATGGCGGCGTGTATGCCGCGACACAGGGGCCACGCCTGGACAGCGTCGCGGAAATCAACCGCTACGAGCGTGACGGCGCCGACATGGTCGGCATGACCGGCATGCCGGAAACCGCGCTGGCGATGGAGCTGGAGATGAATTACGCCACCATCGCCGTGGTCGTGAACCATGCGGCGGGGCGCGGCGACAGCAAAAACGGCATCCATATGGAGCAAGTCAATGTCGCCGCCAGCGCGGCGATGGCGCGGGTGCGCAGCATCCTCGAATGCGTGGTGAACTGCGATGGCGATTAAGGCGGTATTGCATATGGGCGATGCGCGGCTGTTGCAGCGCGCCGAGCCGGTCAAAGATTTTGGCGGCGATGACTTGCGCGCATTGCTGGCGGATATGCGCGACACCATGCAGGCATTGAATGGCGTGGGTCTGGCCGCGCCGCAAATCGGCGTGAACCTGCGCGTGGTGATTTTCGGCGCGCAACCGCTCCAGCAGGAACATCAGGGCAGGCCAAACCCGCGTTATCCCGATGCGGAAACGGTGCCGGAAACCGTGCTCATCAACCCGCTCATCACCCCCCTGGATGACAAGCTCGAAGAAGCGTGGGAAGGCTGTTTGAGCGTGCCAGGATTACGCGGGCTCGTGCCGCGCTTCCAGAATATCCGTTACCAGGGTTATGACGAATACGGCGCGCTGCTCGACAGGACGGCAAGCGGATTCCACGCGCGCGTGGTGCAGCACGAATGCGACCATCTGAACGGGATTCTGTATCCGGCGCGCATCCGGGATATGACGCAATTCGGCTATGCGGAAACGCTGTTTCCGGGGTGTGAAATGCGGGATGAATGAGTTGCGCGCACCTGCGCGTTACGCGTCTTGCCCGCCATAGACATCTTTGAGCAGCCTTTCGGCGGTCTGTGTAAGCAGCGCGACATCCAAGGTGCCTATACACCGTTCCGCCATGTCGATACCGCCGAGGACCGAGGGGCGTTCGTCCCCGGTTATCTCCCATATGCCGGTCTCATCACCCTTTTTTCTTACCGCCAGCAAGGTCTCGATGGCCGCATCCAGCGTCTCGATGGCGAGGGGAAGTTTTGTCTGGCGCTGATCGAGCGCGGAGCGGATAACGGAGATGGCTGCGGCCAGACGGCTGAAAACCACAACGTTGAACTGTCCGGCGCAGGCAGCGTGGTAAGCGAGATGCATATCCATCGCGTAGAAGTCTTTCAGGCCGCGCGTGACCGGGATACGGAGCGAGTTTATTTTTTTCATGTTTACCGTCCGGTCAGTGTGCGGTTTCCCGCAATAGCTCGCGCGCCTTGTCCGCCGCGGCATGGCCCGGGTCGGCCGTGACCAGTTGTTGCCAGACAGAGCGGGCTCCCGTGGTATCGCCTTTGGCATGATGCAATAACAGGCCGAGATTCACGTAGGCCTGGCCGAAGCCGGAATCCCGGGAGATCGCTTCGCGGAAAGCGCGTTCGGCCAGGCTGATATTTTCGTTGTGCCAGTACATCGCGCCGAGATCGGTACGCACGCCGGACAAAGCCGGGTCGATGTCGAGGGCAAGCCGGTAATAAAGGACGGACTGCCCGGCATCACCATTGTCGTAATACAGATTGCCCAGGGAGATCGCGGCCTCTACATCATCAATGTTTTTGTTGAGGCGCTCTTTGAGCAGGTCAATGGTTGCTTTTCCGTCCACAGCTTTGTTCCTCCGGCTGAAAATGATAAGAAAATTTTTATGTGTTTGATGGGGGGTATCGCGCATCAGTATACCAAATGACGCCCTGACAAACCTTCACAAAAGGCTTGTTCCGATGTGCGGATTACGCCTGCGGACGCAGCAGTTCGCGCACCGGCCTGAAGCTCCTGCGGTGAACGGCGGACACGCCATGTTCGCGCAAGGCGGCGAGATGCGCGGCAGTGGGGTAGCCTTTGTGGCCGGCAAAACCGTACTGCGGATATTGCTCGTGCAACTCCAGCATCAGCGCATCGCGCGCGGTTTTCGCCAGGATCGAAGCGGCGGAAATCGCGGCGACCTTGCTGTCGCCCTTCACGATTGCCTGGCTGGGGATGCCGGTTTGCGGGCAATACAGGCCGTCCACCAGCACCTGCTGCGGCCGGATATGCAAGGTGAGCACGGCGCGCCGCATCGCCAGCAAAGTGGCTTGCAGAATGTTGAGCCGATCTATTTCTTCGACGCTGGCGTAAGCCACCGCCCACGCCAATGCACACTCGCGGATGACCGGAGCGAGCTGGTCGCGTTGCAGCTCGGAAAGTTTTTTGGAATCGGCCAAACCCGCGATGGGATTGGCGGCGTCGAGTATCACCGCCGCCGCGCTGACCGGCCCCGCCAGCGGGCCTCGCCCGGCCTCATCGACGCCGCAGATCAAAATAATATCAGTCATGCAGGTACGGCAAGATAGCCGCCGCCGCTTTCTGCGCGGTATTCTGGCGCAGTGTCCCGTGCAGCGCGGCGAAGGTTTCTTCGAGCTGCGCCACCGCATCGTGGTCGTTCACCAGATTGAGCAATGCCTGCGCCAGATTTTCCGGCGTGGCATCTTCCTGGATCAGTTCCGGCACGACAAAACGTTCGCACAAGATGTTGGGCAAACCGAAATAGGGTTGATAGCGTTTGCGTTTAATCATCCACCAGGAAAATGCCGGCATACGGTAGGTAATCACCATCGGGCGCTTCAGCAGCGCGCACTCCAGCGTGGCGGTTCCCGATGCGACCAGCACGCCATCGGCGGCGATCATCGCGTCCTGCGCATGGCCGAACAGCAAGGTAATCGGCAACTCCTGCGCCTCGCAATCATAGAGCACCTGCTCGAAAATGCCGCGCGTTTCGCGGCTGATCAGCGGCACTAAAAAGCGCGCATCCGGCAATTGTTGCAAGATCAATCTGGCGGTCTCGATATAGGTGCGCGCCAAGTGCTTCACTTCGCTCTGGCGGCTGCCGGGCAACAATGCGAACACTTTAATTTGCTTCGGGATGCGCATGGTCTCGCGCATCTCGGCGCGTTTCGGCTGATCCGGCAGCATGTCGGCGAGCGGGTGACCGACATAATCCACCGGGATGCCCGCTTGCCGGTATAGCTCGGGTTCATGCGGGAACAGCGCGAGCATGTGCGAAACGGCGCGCTTGATTTTGTTGATGCGCTCGCCGCGCCACGCCCATATCGACGGGCTGACGTAATGGATGGTGGGTATGCCGCCGCGCTTGAGCGCGAGCTCCAGATCGAGATTGAAATCCGGCGCATCCACCGCGATAAATAAATTTGGGCGGTTGTCTAAAAAATATTTGCGCAGCTTGCGGCGGATACCGACGATTTCCCGGTAATGGCGCAGCACTTCGACATAGCCGCGCACCGCCAGCTTTTCCATCGGGAACAACACGTTCATTCCAACCGATTGCATCCTGGGGCCGCCGATGCCGACAAACTCCACCTCCGGGCGGGCTTGCTTCAAGGCCGCCATCAGATGGCTGCCGAGCAGGTCGCCCGATGCTTCGCCCGCGACAATGCCGATCACAATTTGCTGCGTCATAAACGGAGCCGGGTCAGCGGATGATGCCGCGTTTTGAACCGGCGAGAAAATCCGCCAGCGGCTGCAACTCGGCGTGTTCCGCAAGCTGGGCACGGATCGCGGCTTGCGCTTCATCAAAACTCAAGCCGGATTTGTACAGCGTCTTGTAAGCGCGTTTGATCGCCATGATCGAAGGGCTGGAAAAACCGCGCCGTTTCAGCCCTTCGGCATTGATGCCGTGCGGCGCGGAAGGGTTGCCGGAGGCCAGTACATAAGGCGGCACATCCTGCAACAGGATCGTGCCCATGCCGGTGATGATGTGTGCGCCGATTTTGACGAACTGGTGGACTACGGTGAAGCCGCCGAGTATCGCGTAATCGCCGACCTCCACATGCCCGGCCAACTGCGCGTTGTTGGCGAAGATGGTGTGGTTGCCGACCTGGCAATCGTGCGCCAGATGCACATAAGCCATGATCCAGTTATGGTCGCCGACGCGCGTCACGCCGACATCCTGCGCGGTGCCCAGGTTGAACGTGCAAAACTCGCGGATGGTGTTGTGGTCGCCGATTTCCAGCCGGGTCGGCTCGTCGGCATATTTCTTGTCCTGCGGGATTTCTCCCAGCGAACAGAACTGGAAAATGCGGTTGTGACAGCCGATGCGCGTGTGCCCGTTGATGACCACATGCGGGCCGATCACCGTGCCCGCGCCAATCTCGACATGCTCGCCGATGATGGAATACGCGCCCACTTCGACATCGTCGGCGAGCCTGGCGCCCGGGTGAATGATGGCGGTGGGGTGGCGCAGGGTTGAATTATTCACGGGCAAGCTCTAAGCCACCAGTTTGATGGTACACATCAATTCCGCTTCGGCGGCCAGTTGCCCGTCCACCTCGGCGGTCGCGCTGAACTTGAATACGCCGCGCATGCTGCGGATGAGTGTCGCCTTGATGATTAATTGGTCGCCGGGGCCGACCGGGCGCTTGAAGCGCGCGCCGTCTATTCCGGCAAAGTAATACACCGAATTATCATCCGGTTTGCTGTCCGCGGATTTGAATGTCAGCAGCGCGGCAACCTGCGCCATCGCCTCGATAATCAGCACGCCGGGCATTACCGGATGATGGGGGTAGTGCCCCGGAAAAAACGGCTCATTGATGGTGACGTTTTTCAACGCGGTAATATTCTTGCCGGGCTCGACCGATAACACACGATCCACCAGCAGGAACGGATAGCGGTGCGGCAGATACTCGAGTATTTCCTGGATGCCCATTTGTGTGCTCATCAATCTTTCCCTTTTAATAATTCGACTTCTTGTTCCAATGTTTTGATACGTTTTGCCAGGTCGTCGAGGTGGCGCAGATGCACGGCGTTCTTGCGCCACTCCCCGGTTTTGCTGAACGGAAAAATAGCCGCATATGAACCGGCTTCGCGGATGGATTTTCCGACCAGCGTATGGGCGGCGATCTCGACGTGGTCCGCCAGCTCCAGATGCCCCAGAATCCGCGCGCCGCCGCCGATCAGGCAATATCGCCCGATCACCGCGCTGCCGGCGATCCCGGCGCATCCGGCGATTGCGGTATGCGCGCCGATGCGCACGTTGTGCGCGACCTGAATCTGGTTGTCCAGCTTCACGCCATCTCCGATCACCGTATCGTTCAGCGCACCGCGGTCGATGGTGGTATTTGCGCCAATTTCCACATCATCGCCGATCACCACGCGACCGGTTTGCGGAATCTTGATCCAGAGCCCCTCGTCCATTGCGAAGCCGAAACCATCCGAGCCGATCACCGCGCCGGAATGCGCGATCAGGTTATCGCCGATCACGCAATCACGGTAAACCACCACGCGCGGGTACAGCCGGGCACGGCTGCCGATAACGGTATTTGCGCCGATACAACAGCCTTCGCCGATCACGCTGAACGCGCCGATCACGGCGCCATCGCCGATCACGGCGGTCGCGGCGACGCTGGCGGTCGCGTCTATCTTCGCGCCTTCGCCGATGACCGCGCCGGGATGTACGCCCGGGCTGGCTTCCGGAAAAGGGTTGAGCAAGGCGGAAACTCTGGCGAAATACGCGTAGGGGTTACCGGAGATGATGCGCGGCAGATCGGTCGCATCCGCATCCGCTTCGCCGAGGATGACCGCGCCGGCTTTTGTGGTGTCCAGTTGCGCGCGGTATTTGCTGTTGGTGAGAAAGCTGATGTGCTGCGGTTGCGCGATTTCCAGCGTCGCGACCTGCGCGATGCGCACCCCGCCATCGCCCAGCACGCGCCCGCCAAGCTTTGCCGCGATGTCGGCCAAACGGTAGGAAACACTCATCCTGCGGTGCAACTTATTTATTATCCTTGCCGTCGGCCTTGTCGCCAGCGAGATGCCTGATGACCTTGTCGGTAATGTCTATCCTGGGGTTGCGGTATACCGCTTCCTGCAGGACCAGGTCGTACTTTTCCGTTTCGGAAATCGCCTGGATCGCCTTGTTGGCCTGCTCCATCACGATGGCCAGTTCTTCGTTCTTGCGCAGGTTCAAATCTTCGCGGAACTCGCGTTGCATGCGTTGCAGGTTTGCGTTCAATCCGGCCAATTCCCGTTCCTTGTTGCGGTGGTCGGCATCGGATAGCGTCCCGCCATCTTTTTCCAGCAAAGTTTGCAACTCTTTCGCCTGCTTCATCATCGCCTTGATTTCATGGTCGCGCCCGGAAAATTCCTTTTCGATTTTCTTTTCCGCCTTCATCGCCGGTTCGGATTCGCGCAACAAACGCTCGGTGTCCACCACACCCACCTTGAAATCGGCGGCCTGGGACGCTCCAGCACCCAGCAACAAGACCAGTAGGGCTGCCTTGATCGTCATGTTTTTCATTGTGCGCTCCTCGTGCATCAGAATCAGAATATCGAACCCAGGCTGAACTGGAATTTTTGCACCTTGTCCACCGGCTGCTTGTTGAGCGGCGCGGCGTAGCTGAACTTCATCGGACCCATCGGGGAAATCCAGGTGAGGGCTACGCCCGTAGAATAGCGCAATCCCGCGCTTCCCGGCAGATCCCCGGGGCCATATACCGCGCCCGCATCAAAAAATCCGCTCAGGCGCACGGATTTTTCCTTGCCCATTCCCGGGAATGGCAGCAGCAATTCCGCCCCGCCGACTACCCGGCGCGTGCCGCCCAACACCGCATCTTCCGTATCGCGCGGGCCGAGCGAATTGGCCTCATAGCCGCGCACTGACCCGGTGCCGCCCGCATAAAAATTCTTGAAGAACGGCATCTGCCTGCCGCCATAACCGTTCGCGATGCCGGCCTCGCCATTCAGCAGCAGGGTGATGTCGTTGCGTATCGGGTAAAAGAGCTGGTGCTGGTAATTCAGCTTGTAATAACGTATGTCGAACACCGGCAGGGCAATTTCCGCAAAGGCGCGCTGCACTGTCCCTTCGGTGGTGTAGATCGCGCTGTCGCGGCTGTCCCTGCCCCAGCCGACCGTCCCCGACAGGGTGTTATTTGTCGCGCCAAACGCGTTGACATATTGCGTCAACCGCGCCGGGCTGTTTTCCAGCAGCCCCAACTGGGTCTTTTCGATCGCCAGACCATAACTGATGGATTCATCCTCGCCTATCGGCACGCCGAAACGCACGCCGCCGCCCAGGGTGTGGGACGAGTACTGGCTGACCGCCGTGCTGCGCGAATCGGTGTTGCGCTTGTAAACATCGAAGCCGCGGCTCACGCCGTCATCGGTGAAGTAGGGGTTGGTGAAAGAGAGCGAATACACCTGGTTGATTTTGCTGGTGTTGATCTGCGTGGCAACATGGTTGCCGCTGCCGAACAGGTTGGCCTGGGTGATGCTGCCGGACAGCGTCAGCCCTTCGCCGTTGGAAAAGCCCGCGCCGACCGAAATGTTGCCCGTGGATTTTTCTTTCACGGACACATTCACATCCATCTGGTCCGTGGCGCCTTGCACCGGTGGCGTCTCCACATCGACTTCGGCAAAAAAGTCCAGCTTGTCCACACGCTGCCTGGATTTCTTGATCTTCCCCTCGTCGAACCATGCGCCTTCAACCTGGCGGAATTCGCGGCGGACGACCTCGTCGCGCGTCTTGTCGTTGCCCGCGATATTGATGCGGCGTATGTACACGCGCCGCCCGGGATCCACCATGAACTTGAAAGCCACTTCGTGTTTTTCCTTGTTCATTTCGGGAATCGCGTTCACGTTGGCGAAGGCGTAACCCTCTTGCCCCAGGCGCTCGCCGATTTTCTTGTTGGTTTCGGTCAGCGTCTTGCGCGAGAAAATATCGCCCGCTTTCACCTGGATGAGCTTCTCGACCTCTTCCCTGGGAACCAGGGTATTGCCCGCGACTTCCACTCTGGAGACGGTATATTTCGCGCCCTCGGTGAAGTTGATGGTGATGTAGATGTCCTTCTTGTCCGGCGTGATGGAGACCTGCGTGGAATCGATGTTGAATTCCAGATAGCCGTTATCCATGTAGAACGAACGCATGGCTTCCATGTCGGCGGACAGCTTCTGCTTGGAATACTGGTCGTTTTTGCTGAACCAGCTCATCCAGTCCGGCGTGCTGAGCTTCATCAGTTCCAGCAATTCTTTTTCCTTGTAGTCCCGGTTGCCGACCAGGTTGATTTGCTTGATCTTGGAGACTTCGCCTTCCGCCACATTGAACACGATGTTGACGCGGTTGCGCTCCAGTTCGGTGACGGTGGTCGTGACGGTGACGCCATATTTTCCGCGCGCCACGTACTGGCGTTTCAGTTCCTGGGTGGCTTTATCCAGCGCGCCTTTGTCGAGAATGCGCGCTTCGGCCAGCCCCGCATATTTCATGTTGTCCTTGAGCTGATCCTTGGGGAAATCCTTGACACCATTGATTTCGATGCCCGCAATCGAGGGCCTTTCGCGCACCAGCACGACCAGCACCCCCTGTTCCACTTCCAGGCGCACGTCCTTGAAAAAACCGGTGGCGTACAGGGCGCGGATCGCTGTCGCCGCATGCTGGTCATCCATGGTGTCGCCGACCTTGACCGGCAGATAGCTGAACACCGTGCCGGCTTCGGTGCGCTGGATGCCCTCGACGCGAATATCCTTGATGGTGAACGGCTCGATTGCCCAAGCGGGAGACATGCAGAGCAGAGAAAGCAGCCCCGCCAGTTTTGTTAAATTCATTTTTTAACCTGAGATTAGGCGATTAATGTCGTTGTATATGGCAAAAACCATCAGCATGCCCAGCAGCGCGATGCCTATCTTCTGGCCGGTTTCCCAGGCCTGCTCGGAGACCGGGCTGCCCTTGGCCAATTCGGCGACATAATACAGCAAGTGCCCCCCATCCAATAAGGGGATGGGCAGCAAATTCAGCAGATCGGAAGAGC
>SCPW01000169.1 GCA_004298605.1 Gallionella sp. | reverse complement strand
CACGCGCCGCGATTGCGCGCGTGCAATCGGCAGCAGTATCTTTCCATCATCAGTGTTCATTTTTCATCTCCTCGGTAAAGGCGAGGGCGGCATAGCCCACCACTTGGTCATAAGACCCCGCAGTGTCCCCGGAGTTTCGCAGATCGAGCAAATGAGGCGTGAGGTGGTGCTGCTGCGCCGCGACGATCAGGCCGTTGACTGGCGTGCCGCCGCAGGCGTGGTCGTGATCAATCGGCTGGCGCAGCCTGAGGATGGCTTGCACGGTGTCATGATCCACGCGCTGTGCGGTGGCGTAGGGCAGGAAATGCGACAAATCCGAGCTGATCACGATCAGCGTCTCTTCGTCGCCCCACAGCGTTTCCAGCACTTCTGCGACTTCCTCGGGCGTCGCCATGCCCACTGCCAGCGGCAGCAGTTTGAAATCCGGCAGCACGCTTTGCAGGAACGGCAGTTGCACTTCCAGTGAGTGTTCCTGTGCATGTGCCTGCGCGCTGACCATAACTTGCGGCAGGTGTGCGATAGCTTGTGCAGCCGCCAAATCCACCTGAACGATGCCAAGCGGTGTGGCAAAGGCCTCCGCGCCAGGCAGCGCCAGGCCGCGCACCGCGACGCGATGGGTGGGGCCGAGCAGCACCACGCGGCGGATGCGCGCGGCAACAGGTTTGAGTGTGGCGTAGGCGGTGGCCGCGATAGCACCGGAATAAATATAACCGGCGTGCGGGGCAATCAGTGCCTTAATGTGAAACTTGCGGAGCGATTCAGATATTGACAATGGTTTTTCTCGTTCGCCTCCTCTCCCGCTTGCGGGAGAGGATTGAGGTGAGGGTATTTTCGCCCCCTCGCCCGAGAATTGAAGATTGTCTTTCACGTTTGTCCTTTCTCCCGCTTGCGGGAGAGAGTTAGAGAGAGGGGATTCATGCGGGAGAGGGTTGGGGAGAGGGAAACGGGCATGGCGGGTTTCATCATCAGAAACGGCATCTCTACCATGCCCGTTGGGGGCCAGATCATGCGGGCGCGCTTCGGCCAGAAACTGCCGCACGTCACGCGCGAGCTGCAGGGGATCGGCGGGGTAGAACAGACCTGCGACAGCCGGTGGACGGGTGGTGGGCATGGCGAACTCCCTTCAAGCGATACCGGCAATATGAGGGCAGGTCGGGCAGAATCAAGCCGCGTTATTTCAATTGCGGCATTGTCTTTGTGGGAGCGGATCCCGCGAAGCCGATTCCGGCAGAAATTCCTTAAATCAGCGAGTGGCGCTGAATTCGAGGAGCGCGGCCAAGTTCATCGGTTTGGCGATAAAATAACCTTGCGCCGCATCGCATCGCATCTCCTTTAACATATCCCAATCCTGCTGGGTCTCCACCCCTTCGGCGATGCTTTTTACGTGCAGCTTGCCCGCCATTCTGATGCTCGACTCGACGATGATGCATAGCGCCTTGTTTCCGGCAAATTCTTTTACGAAAGACTGGTCGATCTTCAGTTCGCTGAAAGCGATGCGCGTGAGCTGCTGCATGCTGGCATAGCCGGTTCCGTAATCGTCGATGGAAAGGCCGAAGCCGCGCATCCGCAAACGGGCCAGGTTTTCCAGCGCGGGCGCGATATCGGTCATGGCCGCCGACTCGGTGATTTCCAGCGTGATGTAATACGGGTCGACCCCGGCATCCTGCACCACCTGTGTGATGCGGTCCGCCAGCGTGGTGTCGTCCAATGAAACCAGCGAAAGATTGACCGACACGGAAGGCTTATGGCTGTTGCCGTGCAATAAGCGGCATGCGCCGGCCGCTTTTTCCAGCATCAGGAAAGTGAGTTCGTCAATTTCGCCATTTTGCTCGAGCTGCGGGATGAAGGCGTAAGGGCCGATCACACCCCGCTGCGGGTGTATCCAGCGCGCCAGTGCTTCGACGCCTACCATCCGGCCTGTTTTCAGCTCTATCTTGGGTTGGAAGAAGGGCTCGAACTGTTTCGCATGTACGCCCTGCAGGATTTCATCGAGGCTGAAGCTTGTTTCGGTTGCAACCGGTCGTTGCGGTTTGTTCTCCAGGCGCCCGTATTGGGAAATCAACACTTCGAGCTGCGCGAGCGTAATGGGTTTTTCGATGGCGCCGAGCAGCTTGACGCCATATGCCCGGGACATTTTCTCCACCGAAGCCAGCAGCGGCCTGTCCAGCATGCTGAGTATGATGATCGAGACGGCGCCGTTCTCGGACCCCAGGTGCCGCAGGAATTCCATGCCGTCCATTTCCGGCATGTTCAGGTCGCAGAACGCGATGTCGAACGGCCTGGCATCCGCCGAATTGACCATTTCCAGCGCATGCTTGCCATTGCTTGCCTCATGCACCTCTGTCGCGCCCAACGAGCGCAGCATATGCACCACCATCCTGCGCTGAAAGTCGTTGTCCTCGATGACCAGAAAATTTATTTCGTTCGCTCTCAACGGTTTTCTCCATCAGGTTTTATTGCCGCGCTGCCTTTCAATTCGGCGAAATGTATTTCCAGGCGCTGGATGGCTTTATCCAGATCAGGCTTGGCTGCCTGCGCGCCGTCCAGGTCTCCCCGGCGGGCATATTGCTCGATGGCCGCGCAGGCATCCGCCAGTTCCTTTGCGCCCACCATCCGGCTGGCTCCCTGCATACGGTGCGCGAAGCGTTCCACGGACACGCGCTCGCCGTTCGCCAGCGCCTCCGCCAGTTTGGCGCGGTCTTCATCGACAATCGACCGGAAATCGCGCAGCACCTTGATCTGGTCGGCGCGCCCCGCCACGATTTTTGTCAGCGCGGCATAATCGATCGGCGCGTCCGCCTTGTCCGTGACGTGCGGTCCGGCATCGGTTTTTTCGGCGGCTTCGGCGGCGGGCAGCCACTTTAACAGCATTCTCTCCAGTTGCGTCAGGTCGACCGGCTTGACCAATACCTCGTCCATGCCGGCGGCGAGGCAGATGCCCACTTCTTCTGGGAGCGCATTGGCCGTCCAGGCAATGATCGGGGTATGCGGTCGCGCTTCCCCGGCCTCGATCTTGCGGATCTCGTGCGTGAGCGTATAGCCGTCCATCTCCGGCATGTGGCAGTCGGTGATGATGATGGCGAAGCGCCCGTTACGCCACAACGGCAGGGCTTCATCCCCGCTTTCCGCAATGACGGTGCGCAGGCCGAACAGCTCGATCTGGAGCGCCAGCAGCTTGCGGTTGGTCGGGTGGTCGTCCACCACCAGAATGACCGGCACGTCGGCTTCCGCAGCGCCCCGGGCAAGTGACCGCACCGAGACCACATCGGCCGTTTCATACTGGCCCGGGATATGCGTTTCCAACGTTTCCGCCACCGGCAAGGACAGCGTGATGCTGAAGGTTGA
>SCPW01000168.1 GCA_004298605.1 Gallionella sp. | reverse complement strand
GGCTGATGGCGGCGGTCTCCCAAGTCTTGCGCAGTGCTCTGGCAAACGCCTCCACCGGGCCGTAGCTCACCTCGGTAAACATCGCCTGAAATACCGCCTTGTCCACTTGCGGGGCCGCGCCGATTTTGCCCACCGTCTTGCGGGTGTCCGGCCCAGAGTTTTTCGGATCGGGTCCGGTAACGGCCTGTGGCGTCACCGGTATGGTCAACGTCATTTCCCCGCGCCGGACATCGAGTTGCACGGCCTGGCCGGGATGCGTGCGCACCACTTCCACCAGCTCGCTCCAATGCCGCATCGCTACCCCGTCGGCGCGCAGGATATGGTCTCCTTCCCGCAGGCCGGCGCGTTGCGCCACGCTGCCTTCGGCAACTTTGCCGATGATGGGCCGGATGGTGGGTTGATAGGGGTGCAGCCCGAGCTTGTCGAGAAACTCGCCATCCAGGTCTTTCGCTTCAATGCCGCTCACGTCCAGCAAATGAAACAACGGCGCGCCGTCGGCGCCCCGCGCTTCGATTTTCACACCGCCCTGTTGCGGGGCCTGCCCCGGGTCTTGCCGAAGGGACAGTTCCAGCAACGTCCAGCGCAACTCCTGCCAGCTCGGAACAGCCTCGCCATTGATGCCGAGTATGGTTTCGCCCGCCTGCATCTGCGCGATGGCAGCCGGAGAGCCCGGCGGTACCTCGCCCAGGGTGGGCTTCAATCCGGGCACGCCGTACACAAACAAAACCCAGTACAGCACGATAGCCAGCAAAAGATTCGCCAGCGGCCCCGCCACGACAATCGCCATGCGTTGCAGCACCGGCTGGCGGTTGAAGGCAAATTTCAATTCGTTTGGCGCAACCTCGCCCTCGCGCTCGTCCAGCATCTTGACGTAGCCGCCCAGCGGGATCGCGGAAATCGCCCACTCGGTATCGCTGCCGGCGAAGCGTTTGCTGTAAATAATCTTGCCAAAGCCCACCGAAAAACACAGCACCTTCACGCCGCAACGGCGCGCCACCCAATAGTGTCCGAGCTCGTGGAACACCACCAGCAAAGCGATTGCACCGGCAAAGGCGAGCAGGGTAATCATCCGAGAAACCTCAATTCGAGCCACATAACCAGCGACTTGGTTGGCGTCCTTTGCCAGCCTAGTCGAATGGCTAGTAGTTCCATCAGAGAGCACAGAGAATGCGCAGGTTCATCCCTGTGTTCCCTGTGGCATGATTTTTTCTGTGGATTCATCTGGAAAACTTGTAAATTTGTCGCTGTGCGGCATGCCGCGCCGCCGCATCCGCGTCCAGCACATCATCCAGGCTGGCAACCGCATTGACGGGCAACGCATCCAGTACTGCTCCGATCACGCGAGGAATGGACAGAAAAGAAATTTGTTTGTCCAGGAAAGCGGCCACGGCCACCTCGTTGGCGGCATTCAATACCGCCGGGGCAGTGCCCGCCGCGCGCAGTGCCTGATACGCCAAAGCCAGGCAGGGGAAGCGCCCAAAGTCCGGCGCAACGAAATTCATCGTCGCAACCTTGAACAAATCCAGCGGCGCCACGCCCGCTTCAATGCGTTCTGGATAAGCCAGGCCGTAGGCGATCGGCGTGCGCATATCGGGGTTGCCGAGCTGCGCCAGCACCGAGCCATCGACGTATTCGACCAGCGAATGAATCACGCTCTGCGGATGCACCACCACCTGGATGTCATCCGCGCCCGCGTTGAACAGCCAGTGCGCTTCGATGACTTCCAGCCCCTTGTTCATCATGCTGGCCGAATCCACCGAAATCTTGCGCCCCATCGACCAGTTTGGATGGGCGCAGGCTTGTTCCGGCGTGACATTTTGCAGTTCGCTCAGCGGCGTATTACGGAACGGACCGCCGGAAGCGGTCAGCAAAATTCGCCGCACGCCGTTGCCCTTCAAATCGCCGTCATAGCCGCGCGGCAACGCCTGAAAAATCGCGTTGTGCTCGCTGTCGATGGGCAACAGCGCAGAGCCGCTGGCGCGCACCGCATCCATGAACACATGCCCCGCCATCACCAGCGTTTCCTTGTTCGCCAGCAGGATTTTCTTGCTGGCGCGCGCCGCCGCCAAGGTGGGGTGCAAACCCGCCGCACCGACGATAGCGGCCATCACCGCATCGACTTCCGGCAAGACCGCAACCTGCTCCAACGCTGCCACGCCGCTCAATACCTCGGTGTTCAAACCGGCCTCGCGCACCAGCAGGCGCAACTGTGTTGCCGCACCTTCATCCAGCAGCACCGCATAGCGCGGCCTGAATTGCAGGCATTGTTGAAACAACAAATCAAACTGGCGATTTGCCGTCAACGCAACAATCTGGAATTTATCGGGATGGCGCGCCACCACGTCCAGCGTGCTGGTGCCGAT
>SCPW01000167.1 GCA_004298605.1 Gallionella sp. | reverse complement strand
GCTTCGGTGGATCTGGCCATCGAAGCGAGATAGGCTTCATCGCGCATGGTGCGCGTCAGTTCGGCGGCGAAGGTGCGCGCCTCGGCAGTGTTGTAGCGCAAGCCCAACATCACCAGCGCATCGCCCAGCCCGGTAAAACCCAGACCGACGCGCCGCTTGTTCTGCGCTTCCTGCTGCTGTTCGGGCAACGGCCACGCGGTGACATCCAGCACATTGTCCAGCATCCGCACACCGACATGCACCAGTTGCTTGAACTGCGCGTGGTTGAAGGTGGCTTTGGCGGTGAACGGGTTTTCCACCATGCGGGTCAGGTTGATCGAACTCAGGCAACAGCAGCCGTAGGAGGGGAGGGGTTGCTCAGCGCAGGGGTTCGTGGCCTCGATCACCTCGATATAGCTGAGGTTGTTGTCGCGGTTCATCAGGTCGATGAACAGCACACCCGGCTCGGCGTGATCGTAGGTGCTTTCGATGATTTGCTTCCACAGGTCGGCAGCCGGTACTTTGCGGTACACCCACTTGCCATCGGCGCGCTGGGTCGCGCCTTGTTCCTTGAGTGCGGCGGCGGGTTCTGCGGTATGCACCAGCTCGAAGTCTTCATCGTTTGCTACGGCGTGCATCAGGGCATCGGTCACGCCAACGGAAATGTTGAAGTTGCGCAGGTCGCCCTTGTCCTTGGCGTGGACAAATTTTTCGATGTCGGGGTGGTCGCAGCGCAACACGCCCATTTGCGCGCCGCGCCGCGCGCCGGCCGATTCGACGGTTTCGCAGGAGCGGTCGAACACGCGCATGTAGGAGATCGGCCCGCTGGCGCGGGAATTCGTGCCTTTGACCATCGCGCCCTCGGGGCGGATCGAAGAAAAGTCATAGCCGACCCCGCCGCCGCGCCGCATGGTTTCCGCGGCTTGCTGCAAGGCATCATAAATACCCGGCTTGCCGTTGCTGATGCCGGAAATCGCATCGCCCACCGGCTGCACAAAACAGTTGATCAGGGTGGCCTGAATTTTTAATCCTGCCGCCGAGTTGACCCGGCCGGCAGGGACAAAGCCGTTTTGCTGCGCCTGGAAAAAGGCTTCTTCCCACTTGGCTTGTTGCTCCGGTTGTTCGGCTTGCGCCAAACCGCGCGCCACGCGGCGGCGCACATCTTCAACGGAGGTTTCGCCTTGTTCGGCATATTTTTCCAGTAATACTTCGATGCTGATTTCCTGCGTCATATCAATTGTTCCTTCATGAACCGATTTATCTGAATAATTGGCCGTCTGCCATCGGGCGGGCAGCCATCATTTATCGGTGGGTGTGGGGCTAAATTTTTGTGCGGCAAAAGAAATTATGGGAAAGCTTCGCCGGATCAGATCGGGTTGCGTAATCCTTGCGGCGGGTCACCCTGATGTTGCCTGGACGCCATGCCGGGGGAGGCAGAGAATTCGGAAATGTTGCGGGTGGATATTGAGGACAAAACGCTATCTGCAACAAGCACAATACAACCCCCTTAGTGGTATGGGCCGCTTTAGCCCAAAAAAACCAAAACCACTACATCTAGTGGTTTATCCCTTGATTTGAACTAATTCTAGTGTATTGGTTTTTTTTTGCAAGCAATATTTCAGTCCGGATAATTTGACTTGGCCCGCAAGATAAGTTAGGTGGCCCCGATCTTGAAACGCAATTTTTTGGACGTTTTTTTAAGAATGCTCAACCGCGATCCGTTAACCCGGATATTTCAT
>SCPW01000166.1 GCA_004298605.1 Gallionella sp. | reverse complement strand
CGTTCGATTTCGCGCCTGCGGACAAGATTGTAGGCACCGATCCCGGTCAGGCCCAGCAGCCAGATGATGCCGTGGCTGATCGAGAGATTGCGGATGTCCCGCGCTTCGGCATCAAATAACAATTTAAGCGGAATGGTTGCGGAAATGCCCCCGCGTATGTCGCCTATCTTGTAGCCTTGGTGGGCGTGGCATTTCAGGCAAACCCCATCCACCATAAACGCGCGCATCACACGCATTTTCTGAATCCCATCGGTTTGCGTCACCTCCTTGACTTCCCTTTCACCGCGCTCAAAGCGAACGAGCGCCATCGTCTCCCACTCATCCGGCGCATTGTTCGGGTTTATGGGTTTCAGGCTGGTGATATGCGCCGATTCCCCATACTCGCCTTTATAGAGAGACTGGGCTTCCCGCAGCACATAGGCGGGATTCATCAACGTGAGTTTCTTGCCCGTCGTGGTCACCACGTCACGCTCCGGCATGAAGTGAAGATAGGGGTTGGGAGGGGTTTGTTCAGTCGGGGCAACATAGACGCCGCCATGCGAAGCGGCCCAATTACGGAAAGCGATGTCCTTGGTTATGATGGTGATTGCGTTCTGGTAGGCAATATTCAACGCCTCGCGGCGGTGGCCATAGGCACCCCACGCAAGTGATGTGATTACCACCACCGTCCACACAAGCATGACGAAAGCCGCCTGGCGGTAAGTGGCTTTTAAGATATTGTTTTGCATCAGGCGAGGCTACTGATATCCGCGCCGGGATGCAAGAGCTTGTTGCGTTAAGAACAGGCTTCTTCTGGACACACCGCGCGCCATGCTTCAAAATGCATAGCCTCGGAGGGCTGGCAGAGCGGTTGAATGCACCAGTCTTGAAAACTGGCAAGGGTTCGCGCCCTTCGTGAGTTCGAATCTCACGCCCTCCGCCAATTAACATACCCCTGTTTTCCAGATTGAAACTTTTCCGGTATTTGGCTAGTCTCACGCCAGCAATTGCTTAACGATCAACCAGGAGACCACACATGCAATACCAAACCCAAACCGTCACACCCATCGGCGCAATCGCAACCAGCCAGAACAAGGTGCTGCGCAACACCTACATGATGCTGGCGCTGACCATGATCCCGACCCTCATCGGCGCGTTCGCCGGTATGTCGATAAACTTTTCGTTCATGGCCGAACACCCTGTGATGGGCACGCTGCTGATGTTCGGCGCGATGATGGGCATGCTGTTTGCCGTCAGCGCGCTGCGCAACAGCGTGTGGGGAATCGCCGCCCTGCTGGGCTTCACCTTCGTCGCGGGCGTGTTCCTCGGCCCGATCCTGCAAGTCGCGCTGCACCTGAAAAACGGCGCGCAACTGGTGGGTATGGCGGCAGGCGGAACCGGAATAATTTTCTTTAGCCTGGCGGCCATCGCCACTGTCACCAAAAAAGATTTCAGCTTCATGGGCAAATTCCTGTTCATCGGTCTGATCCTGCTGGTCGTCGCTTCGCTGGCCAATATCTTCCTGGCTATTCCCGCGCTGTCGCTGACCATCTCCGCGATCGCCGTGATGATCTTTTCGGCCTACATCCTGTTCGATGTCAGCCGGATCGTGCATGGCGGCGAGACCAACTACGTGATGGCCACGCTGGGTCTGTACATGAACATCTACAACCTGTTCATCAACCTACTGAATTTGCTGATGGCATTCAGCGGCGAACGCGATTGACGAAATGTGGCCTCACTTGCGCAAGAAGGGGGTCGCATTACCGGCGCGATGAATATCCCCTTCATGTGAGCAGCAGCAAGACGTTGAGCTTCCTTGATTTGTTTGGGCGAAAGCCCGGTGCTTGTCGCCAAAACTTGGCTTCCTCATCGGGATGACTTACATGCACATGCATTCTCGGCTCTTCCCGCGAAAAGAAAGGGAACCGAAAACCACTCTCATGAAAAATTATCGGCGACGTGGTTGAATTGTAGCGTCTGACATGAAGCAATCATCTTGTTGATGTAAAACGAATCATGGGATCCAGCAAGTGGGTCAAACAGTTCAGCATCACAATTTTAAGCCGTACCACCCACCGTCAATCCATCAATCCGCACCGTAGGCTGCCCTACCCCGACCGGTACGCTCTGCCCTTCCTTACCGCACGTCCCGACGCCGGAATCCAGTGCCATGTCGTTGCCGATCATCGCGATGCGCGTCAGCACGTCGGGGCCGTTGCCGATCAGGGTTGCGCCTTTTACCGGGTGGGTGATTTTGCCGTCTTCGATCAGGTAGGCTTCGGCGGTGGAGAACACGAATTTGCCGCTGGTGATGTCCACTTGCCCGCCGCCGAAATTGGCCGCGTACAGGCCGTGTTTCACCGAGGCGATAATTTCCTGCGGGTCTTTGTCACCGTTGAGCATGTAGGTGTTGGTCATGCGCGGCATCGGCAGGTGCGCGTAGGATTCGCGGCGCGCGTTGCCGGTTTCGGCCACACCCATCAGGCGCGCGTTCAGGCTGTCCTGCAAATAGCCTTTGAGGATGCCGTTTTCGATCAGCGTGGTGCATTGGGTGGGGTTGCCCTCGTCGTCCATCTGCAACGAGCCGCGCCGTCTTGCCAGCGTGCCATCATCGACGACGGTGACGCCTTGCGCCGCGACGCGTTCGCCGACGCGACCGGAAAAGGCCGAGCTGCCCTTGCGGTTGAAGTCGCCTTCCAGCCCGTGGCCGATCGCTTCGTGCAGCAGGATGCCCGGCCAGCCGTTGCCCAGCACCACGGTCATGTTGCCCGCCGGGGCGGGGGCGGCATCCAGGTTGACCACCGCCTGATGCA
>SCPW01000019.1 GCA_004298605.1 Gallionella sp. | reverse complement strand
TGCCGCCGTTCCGCCAATCCGGTCGGCAGGCTGCTGCTACAGCTTTACGGGGAAGCCACGCCGCAAAACATTATTTATGCCGATGCAATTTGCACCAGTTTGCAACTGATCAACTTCTGGCAGGATGTCGAAAAAGACTATGCCATCGGGCGCATTTATCTGCCGCTGGACGACCTAGCGCAATACGGCGTGAGCGAGGAACAAATCGCGCAAGGCATCACGGATGATGCGTGGCGCAGGCTGATGCAATTCCAGGCGGATCGCGCCCGCGCCATGATGCTGTCCGGCGCGCCGCTCGGCAGCATTCTCACCGGGCGCATCGGCTTGGAAATGCGCATGGTCATCGCGGGCGGCTTGCGCATCCTCTCAAAGCTGGAAAGTGTGCAGTTCGACATGTTCCGCCATCGCCCGGTATTGCGCCCGTTTGATTGGGTTATCATGCTGGTCTGTAGGGGCGCGATTTATCGCGCCCTGGTTTGTTCAAATACCGGAAAAAGGGCGCGATGAATCGCGCCCCTACATGAAACATGACGCCCGACCAATACTGCCAAGACAAAGCCGCCGCCAGCGGCTCCAGTTTTTACTACAGCTTCATGTTTCTGCCGCCGGACAAACGCCGCGCCATCACCGCACTGTATGCCTTTTGCCGGGAGGTGGACGATGCGGTGGACGAATGTTCCGACGCGCAAGTGGCGCGCACCACGCTCAACTGGTGGCGCGCGCAGGTGGCGGAAATCTACGGCGGCAAGCCGCAGCACCCCGTCGCGCAGGCGCTGGTTCCGGTGGTGCAGCAATTCAATTTGTCCCAGGAACACTTGCTGGAAATCATCGACGGCATGGAGATGGATATCGACCAGGCGCGCTACCCCGATTTCAAGTCGCTGCAACTTTATTGCTATCGCGTCGCCTCGGTGGTCGGCCTGCTGTCGGCGGAAATCTTCGGCTACAGCGACCGCCAGACACTGAAATATGCGCACGACCTCGGTATCGCCTTCCAGATCACCAACATCATCCGCGATGTCGGCGAGGACGCGCGGCGCAACCGCATCTATCTGCCGATGGATGAGATGCGGCAGTTCGGTGTGCCGGCGGCCGATATTCTCAACGCGCGCGAAACGGAAAATTTCCACAAACTGATGGCGTTCCAAATCGAACGCGCGCAACGCTATTACCGGCAAGCATTCGAGCATCTCCCGCCAGCCGACCGCAAAGCGCAACGCACCGGTTTAATCATGGCGGCCATTTATCGCGCCACGCTGGATGAAGTCGCCTCCAGCGGCTGCCATGTGCTGAAAGAACGCGTCTCGCTCACGCCGCTGCGCAAGCTGTGGCTGGCATACAAGACGTGGTTCAAGAATTGAAAAATACGACCGCCCTCCCCTTAACCTCACCCATGAACCTCAAGCCGAATAAGGTAGGGTGGGCAGGGTTTCTATCTGATGAAACTACTAGCCATCCGACTAACCAAACAAAAAACATTTGGCAAGTCGTTGGTTATGCTCACGCAGTATTGAATCCGCGTGGGCACAACGGCGTGCCCACCCTACGCTTGGCATATAAAACGTGGTACAAGAATTGAATGTAGGGGTAATCGGCGGCGGCTACGCGGGCATGGCGGCGGCCGTTGCGCTGGCGGAACGCGGCATACCCGTCACGGTGTTCGAAAGCGCCAAACAGCTCGGCGGGCGGGCGCGCGGTGTGGTTCACCAAGATACCCAACTGGATAACGGCCAGCATCTGCTGCTCGGCTGCTACCGCCAGACGCTGCGCCTGATCGAACAGGTCGGCGGCAATATCGGACAGGATTTTCTGCGCCTGCCGCTGCAACTCGATTTGCATGGCGAATTTTCTCTCCGCGCCCCGCGCCTGCCCGCGCCGCTGCATCTGCTGGCAGCACTGCTCAACGCGCGAGGCCTGCCGTTCAATGCGCGACTGAAGGCCGCCCGTTTCATGCTCGCACTGCGGCGCAACAACTTCCGGCTGGACGGCGACATGACGGTAGCCGGGTTGCTCGCACAACACGGCCAAGATGCCGGACTGGTGCAAAAACTCTGGGAACCGCTGTGCATCGCCGCGCTGAACACGCCCATCCACAAAGCTTCCGCGCAAGTGTTGCTGCACGTGCTGCGCGACGCGCTGAGCCAATCGCGCGCCGACAGCGATATGCTGCTGCCGCGCGTGGACTTCGCCGCGCTATTTCCGCAACGCGCCGCGAACTATGTCGGGCAACGTGGCGGCAAAGTATTCACCTCATGCGGCGTGGAAGCGATCATCCCCAAAGATGACGGGATCGAGCTCGCCACCGCACAAGGCCGCGCGACATTCAGCCACGTCATCTGCGCCGTTTCGCCAGCAGTTGCCACAAAATTATTACGCCCGATCGCGCAACTCGACAGCGCGGTAGCGCAAATCGAAACCTTGCAGCATCAACCGATCTACACCGTGTACCTGCGCTACCCCGCCCATGTGCGCCTGCCCCACCCCATGCTCGGCCTGCACCGGCGCTTCAGCCAGTGGCTGTTCGACAAAGGCCAAATTTCCGGACAGCACGGCCTGCTCGCCGCCGTCATCAGCGCGGAAGGCATCCATCAGGAATTGTCTCAAGAGGAACTGGCGCAAAAAGTGATCGCGGAACTGCGCGAAGAATTCGGCATCATCGAGCCGCCGGAATGGTTCAAAGTCATCGCCGAAAAGCGCGCCACATTCTGCTGCGCGCCCGACCTGCACCGCCCACCACAACAGACCGCCCTGCCCGGCCTGCTGCTGGCGGGCGACTATACGGCGGGCGATTACCCGGCCACGCTGGAAGGGGCGGTGCTGAGCGGGCTGCGCTGTGCCGGATCAGTCCGGCAGCACCGCTTCGGCTGATTTTATTCGACAGAAAACACCCGTGGTTCCTGGCCATTTTTGGGGACGGCATAGATCGTCAGCGTCCCTTTTATCATCTCCCCCATGCCGGGGGAATTTTGCGGCATGCCCGGGGCGCTGATGCCCACAATATTCGGTTTTTCCTTCAACATTTTGTTGATTGCGCCAACCGGCACATGCCCCTCGACAACATAACCATTGATAAGCGTAGTGTGGCAACTGGCAACATGAGATACCCCATAACGCTTTTTGATGGCATCCATGTCATTTTCGTTGATGTCATTCACGGCAAACCCGTTCTGCCTCAAATATTTCACATACTCCCCGCAACAACCGCAGTCCGGGCTTTTGTAAAGCGTGACGGGCGTCGCGCCGGACGCGAGGGACGAGCCAAACAACAGGGCGACCAGAAAAATTCGAACCGGGTAACGCATAGCTTTCTCCAAATAACAATTATTCAAAACCGGGCAGGGCGGCGCGATTTCTCGTTCCGCCCCGCCAGTTAAATTACCCCCGGCAAAGCCGGGGGCTTATTAGGTGAGCCCCTCAAAGGGGCCGATAAAACCGTGAGCCGCCTGAAGGCGGCCAAGTTTTTCTCCTTCCCCTTCAGAGGGAAGGTTGGGATGGGGGTGGGGGTTACGCTGTACGTATCTGCTCCACCACTCAAACCCATCCCCACCCTAACCCTCCCCTTGAAGGGGAGGGAATAAAACTGGAGCGACC
>SCPW01000165.1 GCA_004298605.1 Gallionella sp. | reverse complement strand
TGGTCGCGCCGCTGTTCCGGCTCGCCGAATTGCAGGAATCCCAGCGCCAGCTTGCCACCGCAATCCAATTGCACCAGCGCGCGCTGGCCATACGCGAGAAAAACCTCGGTGTCGACCACCGCGATGTGGACAGTTCCCTGATGCGCCTGGCCCATCTGCAACAAGCCATCGGGGAATATACCGAGGCCGAAAACTTGCTCAAGCGCGCGTTGAGCATCCGCGAAAAAACTTTTGGCGCCGAAAGCAGCGCGGTGAAAATTGCCCTGTTCAACCTGGCTCTGGCCTATCAGGCGCGGGGCCGCATGTCCGATGCCGAGCCCCTGCTCAAACGCGCGCTGGCCATCGGCGAAAAAAGCGAGTCCGACCAGATCGATGCATTTGCCCCGATTTTCTACCTGGCCGAACGCTATGAATCGCTGCATCTCTACCCGGCTGCCGAGGACATGCACAAGCGCGCGCTGAGGATCGCGGAAAAACATTACGGCACCGATCACCCGGAGGTCGGCAAAGTGCTGGACAACATGATTGAGTTATACAAAACGCAAGGCAAGTTCGCCGAGGCATTACCGGTCGCAAAACGCGCGCTCGCCATCCAGGAAAAATCCCGCGGCAAAAACCATACCGAAGCTTCCAGGGGGCTGAATAACCTGGCGCGCATACAAATGGAGCTGGGGCAATATGACGAGGCCGAACAGTCGCTGAACCGCGCGTTGGAAATCGTGGAAACAAACCACGACACCATCCACCCCAACGTGGCGATTGTGCTGGATACTTTATCCGACCTGTACAAGAAACAGGATAAGGCCGAGATGGCCGCCCAGGCCGAAGCGCGCGCCAGCCATATCCGCAGCACCTGGCACTGAGGCCGTACTTCACTGCATCAGGATTGCCTGTCAGGCAAAAAAACCGCTATCCAACAGCTCCCGGGTCAACGCCCGGTAATCCGCTGCACCCGGGCTGTGCGGCGCAAACTCGAACACATCTTTTCCGTGCATGGGGCTGGTTGCGAGCGCCACAGTTTCACCGATGCGCGTATTGCAGACCAATGAACCGTAACGCTCCCTGAGCTTGTCGTAAATGTCATAGGCCAGCTTGCGCCGCGAATCGAAGCGCGTGACGACAATGCGCCGATCAAAGGTGCGCTTGAGTTTGCCTTCCAGCACATTGAGCGCGCTATCCAGGCGATGCACGCCCTGCAATGAGAGAAAATCTGCCGAAACGGGTATCAGCACCCGGTCTGCCGCCAACAGCGCATTCAGCGTCAGCACCCCCAGCATCGGGCAGCAGTCGATCAGGATAGGGTCTCCGGTAAGCGCCAGGTCTTCGCGCAAACCTTGCCGCAACAGCGTCGCGGCTTTGGGGTCGCTGCCGAACAAGGCGTCGATTTTGGCCAGTTCGAGCGAAGCGGGGATGATTTGCCAGCCGCGCGGGGTTTCCTGCAACAAACTGGCCAGCGGGGTTCTGTGTTTGAAAAAAGCCGCCACGCCGGTATCCGGCGCGGTTTGCGCCGCGCCGCTGGCCAACGTCAGATGCCCCTGCGGATCCAAGTCCAGCGCGACAGGAAAGCGCTGCGCGATCTCCAGCGCAGCCGTCACATTCAGGCAGGTGGTGGTTTTCCCCACGCCCCCTTTTTGATTAAATACGGCGATTACCGCCATTCCTTACCCCATAAAACGGGCGACCAACCGAGCGTTTGGTTATTCCGGTCAGCAATAAAAACATAAATAATTTTTGTAGGGTGGGCGCAGCCCACCAATGCATCCGCGCGGGCTGCGCCCACCCTACAAAACCCTGTTTTTAACGCGCATCGGGATTATTCCACGGTCACGGACTTGGCGAGATTTCTCGGTTTGTGGTTTCGGCCGCCCTCGTCGGGCTTAACTTGCTTGCGCAAGTTAGCCTACACCGCAAACCTAGAACTCGAGCCCAACACCCTCATTAACTATTCCACCGTAACAGACTTAGCTAAATTTCTAGGTTTGTCCACATCGGTGCCCTTCTGCAATGCGACGTAATATGCCAGCAGTTGCAACGGGATGGTGTGCAGAATAGGGCTCAAATACCCCGCGTGTTCGGGCATTTGCATGATGTGGATGCCGTCCGCAGCGCGAATATGCGTGTTGGCATCGGCGAAC
>SCPW01000164.1 GCA_004298605.1 Gallionella sp. | reverse complement strand
CACGATTACCATGTGCAGAAATTCCTGTTCGAGCATTTCCCCAAAGGCACCGGTTTTCCGCCTGTCGAATTGAGCGCATGGGAAGAATTGCCGCAAGCCAGCGTGAATGCTTTCAGCATCGACGATGCGACCACCACGGAAATTGACGACGCGTTCTCGGTAGAAAAACTGGCCAACGGCAACTGGCGTATCGGCGTGCATATTGCCGCGCCCGCGCTGGGTTTGCCGCGTGGCTCCGAGGGCGACAAGATTGCCGCGCAACGGCTTTCTACCGTGTATATGCCCGGCAATAAAATCACCATGCTGCCGGACAGCGTGGTGCAAGCCTTCACGCTGTGCGCGGATCGGGTGAGCCCGGCGCTGTCGATGTATAACGAAGTCGATGCGGAAACGCTGGAAATACTCGGCCACGAGAGCCGCGTCGAGCGCGTGCATGTCGCCGCGAATTTGCGCCATGACACGCTGGAACCGCTGTTCAACGAAGAGGCGCTGGGCGCGGGCAAACTCGATTATCCCTATGCCGGTGAATTGACGCTGCTGTGGAAGCTGGCGCAGAAACTGGAAGCGGCGCGCGGCAAGCCGTCCGACAACAGCACGCAGCAAATCGACTACAACTTCCACATTGAAAACGACCGCGTCACCATTTCGCAACGCCGGCGCGGCTCGCCGATCGACAAGGTGGTTTCCGAGCTGATGATCCTGGTCAACAGCGAATGGGGCAAGCACCTCGCCGAACACGGCTTTGTCGGCATCTACCGCACCCAGCAGAACGGCAAGGTCAAAATGAGCACCGTGGCCGCACCGCACCAGGGGCTGGGGGTGGCGCAATACATGTGGTCCAGCTCGCCGCTGCGCCGTTATGTGGACATGGTAAACCAGCGCCAGATCATCGCGATGCTGCGCGACGAGGAACCCGCCTACCCGAAAAACGACACCGCGCTGTACGCGACGATACGCGACTTCGATACCATGTACGGCATCTACAACGACTTCCAGCGCAACATGGAACGCTACTGGTGTTTGCGCTGGTTGCAGCAGGAAAAAGATAAGTCGGTTGATGGACAAGGCCATCCCCCTCTCCCACAACTACCCTCTCCTCAATCCTCTCCCGCTTGCGGGAGAGGAGGCGAACGAGAAAAACCATTGTCGATTCCTGCAAGCGAATCGCTGCGCGAGCTTGTCGTTGATGCAATATTGTTACGCGAAAATCTGGTCAAACTGCCCGACATCCCGCTGGTTTTCCGTGCCCCGTCGCTGCCGGAGCTACCCGCCAATACCCGTGTGCAACTGGCGATAGTCTCGATTGACTTGCTTGATTTGAATGTGCAGACGCGCTTTGTATCGAAAGTGGAGGAACCTGCTTGCTAGCCACGCTGAAAGCGCGCCTGCCCGTAAAGACATGCTTGGTTGGGTCGATGGCCTTCTCGATCGCGCTGCACGTTTTCGTATTGTTCGGCATTGCGCTGGTGCTCCCCGATTTATATAAACCCGCCAGCCCCACGCAGCCGCTGCAAGTGGTGCTGGTCAACAGCAAATCGCAATCCAAACCGGTGAAAGCCGATGCGCTGGCGCAGGCCAGCCTGGACGGTGGCGGCAATACCGCCGAAGACCGGCAGGCCAAAACCCCGCTGCCGGCGATACGCGACGGACGGCAATTCACTCCCGAACAGCTCACCAAACGCGTCACCCGGCTTGAGGAAGAATCCAAGCAAATGCTGACCAGGCTCAAGAGTGATTACAACTTGACGCTGCCGGAGCCCAAAAAGCAGCCGAGCAACGATGCCAGCAGCGGCGACGATCTGGTGCAGAAGAGTCTGGAGATCGCGCGGCTGGAGGCGCAGATCAACAAAAACCACGAGGCGTACCAGAAAATACCGCGCCGCAAATTTGTCGGCGCCCGCACGCAGGAATTCCGCTTCGCGCAATACATCGAAGACTGGCGCGTCAAAGTGGAACGCATCGGCAACCTGAATTACCCGGAGCAGGCGCGCCGCGAACAGGTCTACGGAAAATTGCAGCTCAGTGTCTCGATACGCGCGGATGGCAGTGTGGAGAGCATCGAGGTCAGCAAATCTTCGGGCAAGCGCATCCTGGATGCGGCGGCGGCGCACATCGTGAAACTCGGCGCGCCCTATGCCCCGCTGCCGCCGGACATCACCAAAGACACCGACATTCTCACCATCATCCGCACGTGGACGTTCACTTCTTCGGACAGACTTGAAGGTGAATAACCGCTTGTTCCGCTCATGCTCCTCGGGTAAAGTGCGCGCCCATGCGTAGCCCGTTGCTCTCCAGATTTCTGCTGATTTTCGCCTTGCTGTTCGCTCAGCTTGGCGGTTTGACGCATGGCATTTCACACGCGCTGGCCGAGCCGGCGCAAAGCACGGACCAGTCGTTGCCGCACGACAAGCTTTGCGACTTGTGCGCGGCTTACGCGCAAATCGGCAGCGCGATCGGCGGCAGCGGCGTCAGCCTTGCTGTCAGCGAAAATTGCGAAGCACCGCATCAAAGCTATTTTGATCCGCAAACCTCCGAAACATTTCCCGCCTTCGCGGCGCGCGCCCCACCTCACTCCGCTTAAATTTAAATTTTCCCTATGCCTGTGTAGGGGCGCGATTCACCGCGCCCTGATCTATTCATGTACCAAAAGAAGGGCGCGATGAATCGCGCCCCTACGGTAGGTCATGATTGATCCCGAATCGGAGCGATTCATTTTGTGGAGTAAAACATGTCCGACAGAATTTATTTGGGCGCGGCGCTTGCCGCGCTGTTATGCCATCCGTGCGGCGCATCCGCCGCAAGCGATGCCGACCTGCAAGCCATCCGCGAGCATATCCAACAACTGAAGCAAAGCTACGAGCAACGCATCACACAATTGGAACAACGCTTGCAGCAAGCTGAAGCCAGCAGCAGACAACCGGAAAGTGTTGCGCCGCAACCCGCCCGCAGTGCAAGCGCGAACAGCGATAATGCGTTCAACCCCGCCGTGTCGCTGATTTTGTCCGGCACTTACGGGCAGCTCAAGCAGGACGCCACGATTCCGGCGACAGGCTTTGCGATGAATGCCAACCCCGGTCACGAGCAGGGGTTCAATCTCGGCGAATCCGAGCTGGGCATCTCCGCCAACATCGACCCGCAGTTTCGCGGCGTCGCCACACTCGCGCTGGATCCGGCGGGCGGCATCGGCGTGGAGAACGCCTTTGTGCAGAGCGGCGCGTTGGGCAACGGCCTCAACCTGAAAATGGGGCGGTTTTTCTCCGGCCTCGGCTATCTCAACGAACAGCACGCCCATGCCTGGGATTTCGCCGACCAGCCGCTGGTGTACCGCGCGCTGTGGGACAACCAGATCGGCGAAGATGGCCTGCAACTGAAGTGGTTGGCTCCGACCGAGATGTTTGTTGAAGTGGGCGGCGAAATCGGGCGTGGGCGCGGCTTTCCCGGCACCGACCGGCAGCGCCGCAACGGCATCGGCGCCGGGGTGCTATTCGCGCACATCGGCGATGACATCGGCATCGAACAAAGCTGGCGCGCCGGTATGTCGCTGCACCAGACCCGGCGCGCTGATGCGGCCAGTGATGCCGTGCCCGATTTGCCCGGTACGCCGGGCGGCGTGCGTAATCTGTTCAGTGGTGACAGCCACACCGCCGGGCTGGATTTGGTGTGGAAATATTCACCGAACGGCAATACCCGCGAACGCTACCTCAAGGTGCAGGGCGAATATTTCCGCCGCAAGGAAAACGGCCTGCTGACTTACGACACCGCGGGCGCGAATGCCACCGGCAGCTATGCCGTCACGCAAAGCGGCTGGTACCTGCAAAGCGTGTACCAGTTTGCGCCCGCCTGGCGCACCGGCTTGCGCTACGACCGGCTCGATCCGGGCATCGCTTCGGTCGGTGCGCCGAACGCGGGCAATGTCATCAGCGATTACGCCTTCAACCCTTCGCGTATCACCTGGATGGCGGACTACAGCCCCAGCGAATTTTCCCGCTTGCGCCTGCAACTGGCACGCGATAAATCTCGTCAGGGGCTGGATGACAACCAGTTTTTCCTGCAATACATCATGAGCCTGGGCGCGCACGGCGCGCACCAGTACTGACATGTAGGTCGGGTTTCAACCCGACATGTCGGGCTTGAGCCCGACCTACACATCGTCATATTTAAAGGAAATGTCATGAACAAAATTCTTTACGCATTTTTACTATTGCTGCTCGGCGGCAACGCCCACGCCGCGCTCAACGTGTTCGCCTGCGAACCGGAATGGGCGGCGCTCGCACAACAACTGGCGGGAGACAAAATTAGCCTCTACACCGCCACCGGCGCACTGCAAGACCCGCATCGCGTGGAAGCCCGCCCCAGCCTGATCGCCAGGGCGCGCGGCGCGCAACTGCTGGTATGCACCGGCGCGGAGCTGGAAGCCGGATGGCTGCCGGTGGTGCTGCGCGAATCCGGCAACGGCGCGATTCAACCCGGCGGCAGCGGCTATTTTGAAGCGGCGCATTATGTGGCCATGCTGGAAGTTCCGGCGCGTCTGGACCGCGCCGAAGGTGATGTGCATGCGGCGGGCAACCCGCATGTTCAGACTGATGCGCGCAATTTTCTGCCGGTTGCCGAGGCGCTCGGCAAACGTCTGATCCAGCTCGATCCGGCCAATACCGCTTTCTACCAGCAACAGCTCGCCGCATTCAATCAGCGATGGCGCACCGCGATCGCGAAATGGGAAAAACAGGCCGAACCTCTCAGGGGCGTGGCGGTCATCGCGCAGCACAAAGGCTTCCCCTACCTGAACAACTGGCTGGGGCTGAAACAAGTTGCCGAACTGGAACCCAAACCCGGCTTGGAACCTGGCGCAGCCTATCTGGGCGGCGTGCTGAGCCGATTGCAACAACAACCGGCGCGCATGGTATTGCGCGCCGCCTACCAGAATGATCGGCCATCGGAATGGATCGCGCAGCGCGCGCATATTCCCGCCGTGGTCGTACCCTTTACCGTTGGCGGCACGCCGCAGGCGACCGATTTGTTTGCGATGTTCGATGACACGATCCAGCGGCTGCTGGCGGGATTGAAATGAACACCATCGAACTCAGCATCCTGCTGCCCGCGTTCATTGCGGGTTTGCTGGTGCTCACCACGCACATACCGTTCGGCATGAAAGTATTGGAGCGCGGCGTGATTTTTGCCGACCTCGCTGTCGCGCAAATTGCCGGGTTGGGCGTGGTTATCGCCGGCTTGCTGGGTTTGGCCGAGCAGCCGTTGCTGGTGCAATTTATCGCCGCCGCCAGCGCGCTGTGCGGTGCGGTGCTGCTGGCCTGGATCGAGCAACGTCTGCCCGGAGTCAAGGAAGCCTGCATCGGCCTGACTTTCGTGCTCGCCGCCAGCGGCGGCATCCTGCTGATGAGCCGCGACATGCACTCGGGAGAGCATCTCAAGGATTTGCTGGTCGGGCAGATATTATGGGTCAGCCAAACCCAGCTCATCGCCACCGCGCTGTTGAGCGCCGTGTTATTGGGGGTATGGCGCTGGCGACAAGCACGGCTTGGCAACCTGGGGTTTTACGCGCTGTTCGCGCTGGCCGTCACCGCCTCGGTGCAACTGGTCGGCGTCTATCTGGTGTTCGCCAGCCTGATCGTTCCGGCGCTGGCCACGCATCGCGTCCGCCGACGGCGCATACTCTACGCCTTTGCGGTTGGGCTTACCGGCTATGCCGTCGGCCTGCCGCTGTCGGCGTGGTTTGATTTGCCGAGCGGCGCGACCGTGGTTTGGGCGATGGCGGGAACGGGTGTTCTCGCGGCATGGTTGCTGAACGCACGAAAAGTCGGCTGATTTTCTTTACAATGCGCGCACTGATTTTTACGCGCATCCAACATGACTGACCGTTACGCCGTTATCGGCAACCCCATCGCCCACAGCAAATCGCCGTTGATCCACAAAATGTTCGCACAACAGACCGGGCAAGACATCAGCTACGAGGCTGTTCTCGCGCCGCTGGATGGCTTTGCTGCCACCATCGAACGGCTGCGCGGGGAAGGCTGCAAGGGCTGCAACGTGACAGTGCCGTTCAAGTTCGAAGCTTTAAAGCTCACCACCGAACCCAGCGAACGTGCGCGGTTGGCGCAAGCGGTAAATACGCTCAAATTTGAAGGCGATGCCATCATTGGCGACAATACCGATGGCGCCGGGCTGATAAAGGACATCGAAAACAACTTCAGATTTCAGTTGCAAGATAAACAAGTTTTGCTGATGGGGACGGGCGGCGCCGCCTATGGTGCTGCTGCTGCGCTGGCGAAAGTTAACGCCAAACTCGTGATGTTGGGTTATCGGACAAAAGACAAAGCGCAAATGCTGGCAACGCAATTTAACCGGCACGAAGAATTGATTCACATTGTTGGCTATCCCGACATCCAAGATCAATTTGACGTGGTCATCAACGCCACCTCCAGCGGCCTGTCCGATGAAATGCCGCCGTTGTCGCCAACCATCTTCGCACACGGTGCTCTGGCCTACGACATGATGTACGGGCGCGAAACGCCGTTCATGAAATTCGCCCGCGAGCACGGCGCAGCCACTGTTGCGGACGGTCTCGGCATGTTGGTCGAACAGGCCGCCGAGGCCTTCTACATTTGGCGCGGCGTGCGCCCCGACTCGGCGCCGGTCATCGCCGCGCTCCGCAACCAAAAATGAAAAAACTGTGGGGCTGGTTATGGCGCGGTATGGCAATTTGTTTCGCCATGCTGCTGCTCTATCAACTGTGGATTTTCGCGCACATCTGCTGGTGGATTAAATTCGATCCCTCCACCAGCGCGTTCATGGAAAACCGTTTGTCGGTCATGCAGGGCAAAAAACCCGATGCCGAACTACAGCACCGGTGGGTGTCCTACGCGAAGATTTCCGGCCACCTCAAGCGCGCGCTGATCGCGTCCGAGGATGCGAAATTCGTCGATCACGAAGGCTTCGACTGGGACGGCATCCAGAAGGCTTATGAAAAAAACATGAAGAAGGGCAAAATCGTCGCGGGCGGCTCGACCATCAGCCAGCAGCTCGCCAAGAATTTATTCCTCTCCACCAGGCGCACGCCGTGGCGCAAACTGGAAGAGGCGATCATCACCGTGATGCTGGAAGCGGTGATGGACAAGCGGCGCATTTTCGAGATTTACCTCAACGTCATCGAGTGGGGCGACGGCGTGTTTGGCGCGGAAGCGGCCGCGCGCCACTATTACCGCACCAGCGCGGCCAATCTTTCCGCGGAGCAGGCCGCCCGGCTCGCCGCGATGGTGCCCAACCCGCGCTACTACGACAGGCACCCCGAAGCGCCCGGCCTGCTGCGCAAAACCGGCATCATCCAGACACGCATGAACAGCGCGGAAATTCCCTGAGCAATCGGGCAGCGCTTTCTTTACAATAGCGCGCGTCTCATAAGGTCTGCGCGATGACTGATACAAACCGGGAACACCACTACACCGAAAATGTGCAGACCCACCTCAAACAGGTGGAATCGCTGCTGCACAAGCACGCCTTGCTGGAAGAAGTCGTGCATCGCCAGGAGTTGCCGCGCGAAGACCGCCACGCGCTGATCGATACACTGCTGCACAAACAACACCTCGCCGAACTGCGGCGCAAGCTCGACGGTCTGCACCCCGCGGACATCGCTTACATCCTGGAAGCCTTGCCCATCGAACAGCGTCTGCTGGTGTGGGATCTGGTCAAGTCGGAGCGCGACGGCGAGATTCTGATCGAGGTCTCGGACGCGGTGCGCGAGTCGCTGATTGCGACCATGAACCGCGAAGAGTTGCGCGCCGCCGCCGAGCAGCTCGATACCGACGAGCTTGCCGACCTCGCGCCCGACCTGCCGCAAAACGTGATGCGCGACGTGTTCAAGTCGCTGTCCATCGACGAGCGCGAGCAGTTGCGCGCGGCAATGTCGTATTCCGAAGATTCGGTCGGCGCGCTGATGGATTTCAGCATGATCCACGTCCGCGAGGACATCACGCTGGAGGTCGTGTCGCGCTATCTGCGCCGTTTCGACGAGCTGCCCGACCACACCGATCAGGTGTTCGTGGTGGACCGGGACGACCACTTCAAAGGCGTCCTGCCGATCAACCTCATCGTTGTCAACGAGCCGGAAGTCAATGTGGGCAGCCTGATGCTGACCGACACCATACAACTGCATCCGGAGGAGAAGGCGGA
>SCPW01000163.1 GCA_004298605.1 Gallionella sp. | reverse complement strand
GGCCGTTGGCGAGGTGTACCTCGACCGTCACCAGCGCGGCTTCCATGCCGGATAACGCGCGGCTGTACAGCACAGCCAAACTCATAACTAATCCGCAATCATGTTGTGCTGCGTTTCCGGTTCGGCGGTCCGTTGCGCTTCCAGTTTGGCGACACGCGCTTCCAGCGCGGTGAGCTGTTCGCGCGCGCGCGACAGCACCTGTGCCTGCACATCGAATTCTTCGCGCGTCACCAGATCGAGTTTGGCGAAGCCTTGCATCAGCAGCGCGCGGGCATTTTTCTCAATATCCTTGGCGGGACCGCTGTTCGCTACTTCGCTTAATTTGGCGGACAGGTCATCGAAAATTTTTGCGTTGAGCATGGTTTGAGTCTCCTATGGTTGATGGGCAGCGAAGTGTAGCAATTTACGCGCTTGCACGCCGCACCTATTAGGTGCGCTGTTAGCCGGATACGCACCAAGATCATGCGCAGCCCCGTTCCGGGAAACGGGCTCGCCTTGCAACATATTGTAATAAAAAGGTAATTTAACCTGGCATACATCCTGCTGAAAGAGGTTCACGGATATTGTTATGCCGTTTTTAACTCAGGAAAGGAATAATGATGAAAAGCAAGCTGTTGAACTCTTTGATGTTGGTTGCACTGGCAGTTCCTGGCGTGGCGATGGCGGCGGAGGCTGAAACTACCGCGCACAAGGAAGACAAACACGTCATCCCCGCATCCGCACATACTGTTACTGCGAACGTTGGCCTGGTCAGTGACTATGTGTGGCGCGGCATTTCCCAAACTGACCAGTCGCCCGCTATTCAAGGCGGCATTGATTACGCGCACTCCAGCGGTTTGTACGCGGGCGTATGGGGTTCAAACGTGAGCTGGATTATCGGGAGTGGCGCCGCTACGGGCAACGCTGGCCTGGAATTGGACACTTATGCCGGATTCAAGAATAGCTTTGCCGGTGATTTCACATATGACATCGGCCTTATCCGCTACAACTATCCCGGAAAATACACGCCGGCAGCCGGTTATGCCAAAGCGGACACCGATGAAGTTTATGGCGCAATTGGCTACAAATGGATTACCGCCAAATATTCATATGGCTTGGGCAAATTCCTGACCATTCCCGGTGCTGAGGGCACAAGCTATTTTGACCTGAGCGCCAGCTACCCGATAGCCGGCTCCGGGTTTACGGTAGGCGCGCACGTGGGCAAGCAAACCTACAAGGGTGCGGCAGCCGCAGCCAACGCGGCCGGTTCGCTGACCTACACCGACTACAAGCTCAGCGTTACCAAAGATATCGGCGGTTATGTGGTGGGGCTGGCATACACCGATACTAATGCCGTCGCCGCCGCCTATACCTATGCCGGGAGAAATTGGAGCCGTGGCACTGCCGTATTGTCTTTGAACCACTCGTTCTAATTAAACACCGGGCGTGATGGATCACGCCCCCACACAGGAGAATGACATGAAAATGGTCGTCGCTATCATCAAGCCGTTCAAGCTCGACGAGGTGCGTGAAGCACTTTCCGCCATTGGCGTGCAAGGCATCACCGTCACCGAAGTCAAGGGCTTTGGCCGGCAAAAAGGGCACACCGAGCTGTATCGCGGCGCGGAATATGTGGTGGATTTTCTGCCGAAAGTGAAGCTGGAAGCCGCCGTGCAAGCCAGTATGCTGGATCAGGTGCTGGAAGCGATCGAAAAATCTGCGCGGACCGGCAAGATCGGCGACGGCAAGATTTTCGTATCCGATCTCGAACAAGTGATCCGCATCCGCACCGGCGAATCCGGCCCGGAAGCCCTGTAAACCAGAAGCATTGTAAGGAGAGTCCCGTGAAGAAATTGTTAGCGCTTTTTGCCTTGATGGCCGTGCTATGCGGAATGTCCGCAACAGCATTTGCCGAAGAGGCCGCCAGCACTGTTGCAACAGTGGCCGCGGTTGCCGAAACTGCTGCTCCGGCCGCGGTGGCCGCGCCCGTGCCCAACAAGGGCGACACCGCATGGATGCTGGTTGCAACCATACTCGTCATCCTCATGTCGCTGCCCGGTCTGGCGTTATTTTATGGCGGCCTGGTGCGCGTCAAAAACATGCTGTCGGTGCTGGCGCAAGTGTTCGCGATCTTCTGCCTGATCTCGATCCTGTGGGTGGTATATGGCTACAGCCTGGCGTTCACGGCGGGCGGCGGCATGAATGACTTCATCGGCGGATTCTCCAAGGCATTTCTCGCCGGGGTGAATACCGAAGCGGTCGTAGAAACCTTCAGCAAGGGCGTGGTGATTCCCGAAATGCTGTTCATGGTGTTCCAGCTCACCTTCGCTGCGATCACCGTGGCGCTGACCGTGGGCGGTTTCGCCGAACGCATCAAGTTCTCCGCGCTGCTGGTGTTCTCCGCGCTGTGGTTCACTTTCTCCTACCTGCCGATGGCGCACATGGTGTGGTTCTGGGGCGGCCCTTCGGCTTACGCCGACCCGTCCGGCTTCATCTTCGGCAAAGGCGCGCTGGACTTCGCGGGCGGTACGGTGGTGCATATCAACGCGGCGATGGGCGCACTGATGGGCGCTATCGTGCTGGGCAAACGCATCGGCTACGGCAAAGAAGCGATGGCGCCGCACAGCCTGACGATGACCATGATCGGCGCGTCGCTGTTGTGGGTGGGCTGGTTCGGCTTCAACGCCGGCTCCAACCTCGAAGCCACCGGCACGGCGGTGCTGGCGATGGTGAATACCGTGGTCGCGACGGCCGCCGCCGCTTTCTCGTGGATGCTCGCGGAATGGCTGCTGAAGGGTAAGCCGAGCATGTTGGGCCTGGCCTCCGGCGCGGTCGCCGGTCTGGTTGCGGTCACTCCGGCGTGCGGCTTCATCGGCCCGATGGGCGCAATCGTGCTGGGTCTGCTGGCTGGTGTGCTGTGTTTCTGGGGCGTCACCGGGCTGAAGAAATTGCTCGGCATCGACGATTCGCTGGACGTGTTCGGCGTCCACGGTGTGGGCGGCATCCTGGGCGCGCTGGCGACCGGCGTGCTGGCGTCGCCCAGCCTCGGCGGCACCGGCGTGTATGACTACGCCGCGGGCAAAGTGGCGGAGTACTCCATCATCGGCCAGGTAACCAGCCAGGCATGGGGCGTGGGTGTGACGGTGTTATGGTCGGGTATCGTCAGCTTCGTGCTGTTCAAGCTGATCGATATGACGATGGGCTTGCGTGTGCCGGAAGAAGCGGAACGCGAAGGCCTGGATACCACGACGCATGGGGAGCGCGCTTACAGCCTGTAATCCCTTTTTCATCAATGGTGCAATACCGTGGGGGCGCGATTCATCGCGCCCCTATTTTTGTTCTTCAGCGAAATATGATCGTCTTGTTGCCACATGCCAGCACGCGGTCTTCCACGTGGTAGCGCAGGCCGCGCGCCAGCACCGCTTTCTCGATGTCGCGGCCGTAGCGCACCATGTCTTCCACCGTGTCGCCGTGGTCGATGCGCAGCGTGTCCTGCTCGATGATCGGCCCCGCATCCAGTTCGGCGGTAGCGTAATGGCAAGTCGCGCCGATCAGTTTTACGCCGCGCTGGTAGGCCTGGTGGTAGGGCTTCGCCCCGGCAAAGGAGGGCAGGAAACTGTGGTGGATGTTGATGATTTGCCCGGTGAAGCGCGCGCATAAATCCGGCGGCAGAACCTGCATGAAACGCGCCAGCACCATCACGTCGCCGCAACATATGTCGAACTGCCGCGCGATCTCCGCAAAGGCGGCGTTCTTGTCCCGCATATCGACATAGTGGAACGGGATGCCGTGCCATTCGACAAAGCTGCGCAAATCCTGGTGGTTGGAGATCACGCAGGGGATATCCACTTCCAGTTCGCCGCTGCGCCAGCGATGCAACAAATCGCTGAGGCAGTGATCCTGTTTGCTGACCAGCATCACCACGCGCTTTTTTACGGCGGAATCGCTGACCTGCCAGATCATCTTGAATTCGTCTGCCAGACTGGCAAAGCGCGCGCGCAGTTCCGCCGCATCAAACGGCAGCGAGTTGGCACGTATTTCCTGGCGCATGAAAAACTGCTGCGTTTCCTGATCGGTATGGTAGCTGGCCTCGACGATAAAGCCGCCATGCTGCGCGACGAAGCCGCTCACCGCCGCGACGATACCGGCGCGGTCCGGGCAGGAGAGTGTCAGCGTGTAACGGGGTTCGGTCATGTCAATTTCTCATTGGCCCCAAAAATCCGTTCGGGCATCAAATTTTTACAGCGCCATCCCTTGATCGCGCAAATATTCCTCGTAATTGCCGTGGTAATCGGACACGCCCTTGGCGGTGATTTCGATGATGCGCGTCGCCAGCGACGAAACGAATTCGCGGTCATGGCTGACGAACACCAGCGTGCCTTTGAATTCGAGCAGCGCGGTGTTGAGCGACTCGATGGATTCCATGTCCATGTGGTTGGTCGGCTCGTCCATCAGCAGCACATTGTTCCTTTGCAGCATCAGCTTGCCGAACAACATGCGCCCCTTTTCGCCACCGGATAGCACCTTCACATTTTTCTTCGCATCGTCGCCGGAAAATAACAAACGCCCCAAGGTGGCGCGCACCGCCTGGTCATCATCGTGCGGGCCGCGCCAGTAAGTCATCCAGTCGGTCATGATTTCGTCTTTGGCAAAATCGGCGCTATGGTCTTGCGCGTAATAGCCGAGCTTCGCCTTGTCCGTCCATTTGATGGTGCCGGTATCCGGTTCGAGATCGCCCGCCAGACAGCGCAGTAACGTGGTTTTACCGATGCCGTTCGGGCCGATGATGGCGACCCTTTCACCGGCATCAATACGGAAATTCACATTGGAAAACAGCACGCGGTCAAAGCCCTTGGACACATGCTGCACCTCAACCGCGACGCGGTGCAGCTTGTCGCGCTCGTCATATTCAAAGCGGATGAACGGATACTGGCGGCTGGATGGCTTGATGTCCTCGATCTTGATTTTGTCGATCTGCCGCGCGCGCGAAGTGGCCTGTTTGGCCTTGGATGCATTCGCCGAGAAGCGCGCCACAAACGCTTTCAGCTCTGCGACTTTTTCCTTGGCCTTTGCATTGTCTGACGATTGTTGCTCGCGCGCCTGTGTGGCGGCCAGCATGTATTCGTCGTAAGTTCCGGGGTAAGTGGTGATCTTGCCGTAGTCCAGATCCGACATGTGGGTGCAGACGCTGTTCAGAAAGTGGCGATCATGCGAAATGATTACCATGGTGCAATTGCGCGCGTTGAGGATATTTTCCAGCCAGCGGATCGTATTGATGTCGAGGTTGTTGGTCGGCTCATCCAGCAACAGAATGTCAGGGTTAGAGAACAGCGCCTGCGCCAGCAGTACGCGCAACTTGAATCCGGGTGCGACTTCGCGCATCGGCCCGTGGTGCAGCTCTATCGGTATGCCCACGCCGAGCAATAATTCCCCGGCACGCGGTTCGGCGGTATAGCCGTCGTATTCGGCGAATTCCGCTTCCAGATCGGCCGCGCGCATGTAGTCTTCCTCGCTGGCATCCGGGTTGGCGTAAATCGCGTCGCGCTCCGACATCGCCGCCCACATCTCGGCATGACCCATCATCACCACATCCAGCACGCGCATATCTTCATAGGCGAACTGGTCCTGGCGCAGCTTGCCGAGACGCTCATCCTTATCCAGCATCACGTTGCCGGAAGTCTGCTCCAGATCGCCGCCGAGGATTTTCATAAAGGTCGATTTGCCGCAACCGTTCGCGCCGATCAACCCGTAACGGTTGCCGTCACCGAATTTAACGGAAACGTTTTCGAATAGCGGCTTGGCGCCGAATTGCATGGTGATGTTGGCGGTGGAAAGCATGGTAACCCTTGATTGCAAAGGCGCGCATTCTAACACCGCTTGAACCCCCTGTATTTAAGGGGGTGCAGTAAAACCTGGCAATGCGATATGCTTGCGTGAAATAACTTGCAGATGTTCCCTGAAGGCACACACAACCATCAATGCGACACACATTTCGCCATTTACAAAAATTCCTGTTCCTGGCCGCCATGCTGGTTGCTTTGCCGTCGCACGCATTGGATCACGTTACGCTGCAACTGAAATGGACGCACGCATTTCAATTCGCCGGCTACTACGCGGCAAAAGAGCAAGGCTACTACCGCGAGGCAGGGCTCGATGTCAGCATTGTGGAAGCTGTTCCCGGTGTTGATCCGGTCAAAAACGTTCTCGAGGGGAGCGCAGAATTCGGCGTGGGCACGAGTGCATTGTTGCTACAGCGAAAAACCGGCAAGCCCGTCGTGGCACTGGCGGTTATTTTTCAACATTCGCCCTACGTGCTGATAGCGCGGCAGCTCAGCGCCACACAGACTATTCACGACCTGATCGGCAAGCGTGTCATGCTGGAACCTCAAGCCGACGAATTGCTGGCCTATCTCAAGAAAGAAGGCATTCCGCTCGACCGTATCACGCAAATTGAACATAGCTACGATCCACAGGACTTAATCGGCGGCAAGATTGATGCGATTGCCGGCTATGCCACCAACCAACCTTACTATCTTGATCGCGCCCGGTTCGCTTACCAAATCTACACGCCACGATCCGCTGGCATAGACTTTTATGGCGACAACCTGTTCACCGCCGAACAGGAATTAAAAACGCACCCGGAGCGCGTCCGGGCATTCCGTGAAGCCAGCCTGCGCGGTTGGAAATATGCCGTCGAACACCCGGAGGAAATGGCAAATTTGATCCTCGCCAAGTATTCGCGGCGGCACACCCGCGATTATTTTTTATTTGAGGCAAAGCAAACGATAGCCCTGATTCATCCCGAACTGATCGAGGTGGGTTATATGAATGCGAGCCGCTGGCGGCATATCGCCGATACCTATGCCGACATTGGTATGCTGCCGCACAATTTTTCACTGGACGGCTTCCTTTATGACCCCAACCCCCGGCGTGACCTGACCTGGCTCTATCGTAGTCTGGCGGCCACCTTGTTGCTGAGTATCGTTGTAGCCCCCCTTGTTGTCCTCAGAAAATCGAAGCAGATGAACCGTCAACTCGAAGAGCGGGTCGCCTCTGCACAGCAAACACTGGCGACAAGCTTCGATGAGCGGCGGGCATTGGAAATCAGCAATGCGGCAGCCAACGAGCGGGAGCGCATCTACCGCGATCTGCATGATGATGTCGGCGCAAAATTGCTGGGGCTGTCGATCTCCGCTCAGCGCGCCGACTTGCCGCGCGAGGCGGATATGGCGCGCTCTGCACTGCAAGACTTGCGCGATGTGGTTTCGCGCTCGGCGCAACCCGCCACGCCGCTCGGCGATCTGGTGGCGGATTGGCGGGCGGAAACCGAACAGCGGCTACATCATTTGGGCATCACCCTGAACTGGCAGATTCCTGCGGAAGATATGACCATGCTGGTCAGCACGGAGGCCGCGCTCAACCTGAGCCGCATCCTGCGCGAGGCGCTCACCAATGTGTTGCGCCATGCCCAAGCCGACAAAATAGTGGTCGATACCACGCTGGCGCAGGATTGCCTGATGCTGTCCGTTGAAGACAACGGCGCAGGTCTGCCGAAAGATGGCGCAAAACCCCATCGCGGCATGACCAGCATGGGCACGCGCGCGGCCATGCTGGGGGCGAGCCTGTCATGGCAGGCGGTGGAGCCACATGGCTGCCTCGTGATGCTGAAAGCGCCGCTGGCAAGCCTTTCCTACGAGAACGCGGCGGCGATCAAGATCAACCTTTCTTGACGCGCCGAAGCGGCGCGCAATATGGGGCTTGCTTATCCCCGCCTTCTGGTCCCACCCCCTGAACGGGGGATGTGTGCCAGCACCAAAATACTTTACCCTTCGTTCGTTGGTATGCCGTATCCACGCGTGCTCTAACATTTCCATGAGGAAGCTTTATGAAGAAAAGGCTATCTCCGGTAAGCGGCTTGCTGTTTTCGATAACCGCTTTTGCCGCAGACGAGGTAAAAGCAGAAAGGGAATTTCATCATGTTGGATAGTTTGAAAAAATCGATGGTATGGCGCCCATCTTTCCCCATTCTTGGAGCAAGCCTGTTCATGGCCTGCACATCCGCGCAGGCCGGGCTATTCGATGCCGTTACCGACGGCATAAAAAATATCAGCGGCCAGCCCTCCAAAAGCGATCTGCTACCGGAGCGCAAGCTCACCGATCAGCCTCCGCCTGATCCCGCCACATTCAAACCTGTGATCCCCACCGTCAAGGCTGAGAATCTGGATGCCTTACCCAAGACCAAAAAAATCATCCTGAGCAATTTCGTGGTCGAGTTCCAACAGCAGTACGAGAAGAAGAAAAATGGATTCAGCATAATGGGGCTGGGTAACGCCGGGTCGAGCCGTGGCATTATGGATGCCACGCTGCCGGACCAAGATACCTTGCAGGCCATCACTAATTTTGCGTATCTCGACGCGGTGAAAAAACTCAAGGCCAAGGGTTACGAGGTCATCGAAGTATCCAATCTCTCGGACAAATCGAGATCCAGCTATGAAAAGCTGTCCAAGTCCAACCCCATCAAATCCGGCGAGGTGTTTGACAACATTGATGGACAGAGTGTCCTGGTCAGCCCGGATGGCATGACCTCATTAATCCCGAATGCGGGTTGTACGCACTATGGCTCCAGGAAAGCCGGCGCGAATCTGGGCAACAACATGAGACAGATGTCCTCCGGTGCTCAAACACAATACGAGAATGAAATCGCCAATGCGGAAGGCAAAATTCCGCTACTGAAGGTCTGGATTGCCGTCGAATTCGGCGAAATAGCCGTCGATGGCGGCAATGCTTTTATCAGCGCAAGGCAAAATAATTTTTTGGGGACTACCCAAACAACGGTCAGCAACTCGGCCAACGCCAGTGCCACCCAGGGCATGTTCCTGAAGCCGGAGGTCACCCGTTTTTCGATTGAAATGCCTACCGATGCCCAATATAAAAACAACCACTCATGCGGCATATCGTTCAGCAAAAACACACTCACTCCGCCTGCCGACGGCGATGTATTTATCCGGCTGGCGGAGAAATATAATGATGACGGCGACAGCGCGCCGTTGAAGATGATTAGCCAGGCGGGCACGGTCGGGGTAACCGACACTTACCTTGGCGGGGGCATCGGTATGCGTAGCGTGAAAGAAAATGACAACGGCACTCAGGCCCAGACATTCGATAACGGCAAAGGGACAAAAGTAACCCAGCACGCCGCACGCACATCGGGCATCGTTGACACCGGCGGCATGGGAACGTCTCTCCATACCACCAGAGAATGGACGGCAGACATTCGCACTGATGTGTATGCCGCCAGCGCGGCGACCATGATTTACAAAGTCACTGATGCGCTCGTCGGTAAGCTTCCTTAACCCGGATATTTCATGGATTCGCGTGATGATCGCGCAGGATTTTGTTTGTTAGGCAAATTTTATGAAGGAGCAGTGTAGTTATTCATACACCCGACGGAATAAAATCTTGCATAACAAACAAAAGACTAGCGAGGGCGCGCGGCAATCCATGAAATATCCGGGTTAAGATGATGTAGGCCGGGATTCATCCCGACGGGGTTGGGTTATGCTGCGCTATGTCGGGATGGCTTTGAATTACGCAACGCGCTTTAATGCGTCGGCGGCACGCTATTCTGCGAGAACTACAGCAGCTCCACCCCAAACAACAACGGCGACCGAAGCCGCCGTAACCTGAACACAAGCGTAGCTCAGCCCTTGCGCCGACGGGCTAAACTCAGACCGGCCAGACCCAGTCCCAGCAGGGCGAGTGAGGCGGGTTCGGGCACAGTATTGCCAGAGGGGGTGGGCGCAGTGGGCGGGGCGGCAGCGCCCAAAGCCGGATTGGCCGAGATGTCGAAGGTTAGGGAGGCAGATGTCAGGATCAGGTCGCCGGTCAAACCCAGATTGAAATTCAACAGACCCGTATTGAGCAAGTCGGCCAGATTGGCCGCGCTGAGATCGTAGCCGATGCCGAAGTCGCCGTGGTAGCCGGAGGTGGCGGTGTAGTAAAAGCTGGTACCCTGGTGCAGTTGGTGGTTACACGGCTGATTGTAGTAGCCCGGACAATTGTTGGCGTAGTAAGACCAATCCAACGTGGTGTGATCCAGATGCGAGGGGATGCTGTAGTAGCCCGTCAAGCCGCTGGCACTCTGCCCGCCGATGGCAAGAGTGGCGGATTCGGACGGGTCGGTATAAGTCTGTATGATGACGCGCGAGGTGATGGCGGTGGGTGTGTAAGCATTGACAATCTGGCTCGCCAAAACGAGTTCATTGGTCGTGTCATCCGAAAACAGGAAGTTCACGCTGGCGCTGCTGATCTGGTAAGGCGCAACGAAGTCACTGCTGGGATTGAGCAGGCTGTGAATATCAAACGAGCCGTTGGTGCCAACGTTCAGATAGAAGTTGCTGCCCAAACTGCTGGAAGCGGTCATGACTGTGGCATTGGCAGACTGGAGACAACCTGCCGCCAGGAGCAGACTGATGGTAAACACGGCGGGAATACGGGTGGGATGCATGATGTTTTCCGAGTATGAAAGATGATGGAACGCATCTTACCCATCGGATGAAGGGCTTTGTATCCCCTGACTAAGGGTGTCGAATTTCTTTACACCAGCCCGAGATTGCGTGCCGTCAGCGCGGCCTCGGCGCGCGAGCAGACGTTGAGCTTACGGTAGATTTCCTTCACGTAGGAAGGCACGGTGTTGGCGCTGATGTCGAGCATGCGCGCCACCTCGGCGGTGGTGAGGCCACGGGCGATCAGGCGCAGCACCTCGGTTTCGCGTTCGGTGAGCATGGGGTTGGACAGCTCGGGGGGGACGCGAAAATGGCTGAGCATTTTGCGTGCTACCGCCGGTGACAAGGGCGGTCGACCGGCGATGATGCCCTGGAGCAGCTCGATGATGGCCCCCTGGCTCTGATCCTTGAGCAGGTAGCCCCGGGCGCCTGCGCGCAAGGCCGGGAAGATGTGCTGGTCGTCATCGAAGATGCTAGCGACCACACAAATGGTTCCGGATGCCCGGTAGTTGAGTTCGGCGATGAAATCCACGCCATTGCCGTCGGGCAGCCCCAAGTCCACCAAGGCGATATCGGGTGCGGGATGGCTGGCAATCCAGGCGCGTGCTTCCGCCAGCCTGGCAACTGCGGCAACTTCGATTTCCGGGAAGCTGGCACGCACGGTGTGCGCCAGCCAGTCGCTCGCTTCGGGAACATCCTCAAGCAACAAGCAGGTTTTCATGACACCCCCGGCGTATGCCACAGTTATTTATTGACGAGCCCTTGACCACGGAAAACTTTGGAGCGCGATTCTAACATCGCACGCGCCGCCGGCCGACCGAACTTCTGATAAACCGTGCGGCGCGGCTCATGCGGGACTTGTTCGGAGACCGCTAAAAAGAGGTAAACTTGCCCGGCCTGTCCGGTTGCGCTCCCGATGTTGTGCATGAACCCCGGCAGCAATCAACCACCGGACTGAGACCACCCATGGACATCATCTTCCTGCGCGAACTCAAAGTGACCACCCTGATCGGCGTCTACGAACGGGAAAAGCTCGTGCCGCAAACCTTGCAGCTCGACATCGACATCGCGCTGCCCGACAGCCGCGCCTGCACCAGCGACGACATCAACGATGCGCTGGATTATGCGCAAGTCGCGCGGCATATCCAGAAGGCGCTGGGCGAGGGGCATTTTTCCTTGCTGGAGACCCTGGCCGAACACATCGCGCAAATCATCCTCAAGGATTTTAACGCCCCGTGGGTCAGGGTCAGCGTCGCCAAATTGCAGGCGATACGCAACTGCAAGATGGTGGGGATCAGCATTGAACGGGGACGGGACGGGCAGCGCACCCTCTGATGTGCGCCGCGCAAGGCGCGCCATTTTTCAAATGCCCAACCAAACTTTCCGGAATATTCATATACCGTAAACGCGGTTGAAGCGGTATATGAATCAGGGGATAATCCGCGCCTCGTTCGCAAGGTGCAGCAATGGCCGAATATCTGTTAATCCTGTTCGGCGCGGTGTTTGTAAACAACATCGTGCTGGTCAAAATTCTCGGGCTATGCCCGTTCATGGGGGTCTCCAAAAAACTGGAGGCAGCCATCGGCATGGGCGCGGCCACCACCTTTGTGCTGACCCTGGCCTCGGGCGCCAGCTATCTCATCAACCAATATTTGTTGGGGCCGGAACTCGCATACCTGACCACGCTGTCGTTCATCGTGGTGATCGCCGGTATCGTGCAATTCACCGAAATGGTCGTGGCGAAAACCAGCCCGGTGCTGTATCAGGTGCTGGGGATTTACCTGCCGCTGATTACCACAAACTGCGCGGTGCTGGGCATCCCGTTGCTCAACGTGCAGGCGAAACATAATTTCCTGGAATCCATTTTTTTCGGCATGGGTGGCGCATTGGGCTTTACGCTGGTGATGGTGCTGTTCGCCGGGCTGCGCGAGCGCATGGAAGGCGCGGATGTGCCGGCCATTTTTAAAGGCTCGGCAATAGCCATGGTCACCGCCGGGCTGATGAGCTTGTCGTTCATGGGGTTCTCGGGACTGGTCAAGTAATGGGGCGCCCCCGATGCTAAGCGCATTGTTGGTAATGGCCGCCATCGCCATCGTGCTCGGCGCGGTGCTGGGATTTGCCGCGATCAAATTTCACGTCGAAGGCAATCCGCTGGTGGACAAGATCGACGCCATCCTGCCGCAAACACAGTGCGGGCAATGCGGCTATCCGGGTTGCAAACCCTATGCCACGGCGATTGCCGCCGGCGAAGCCGACATCAACCGCTGCCCGCCCGGCGGCGAAGAAGGCATCCGCAAGCTGGCCGATCTGCTCGGCGTGGAATTCAAGCCGTTCGGCGGCGACACCCTGCCCAAGCCGAAGTCGGTCGCTTTCATCGACGAGAACCTGTGTATCGGCTGCACGCTGTGCATCCAGGCCTGCCCGGTGGACGCCATTGCCGGTGCGGCCAAGCAGATGCACACCATCATCGCTTCCGAATGCACCGGTTGCGAGTTGTGCGTCGCGCCTTGCCCGGTAAATTGCATCAGCATGGTGGTCATCGAAGAAAAAATCACCACATGGAAGTGGAAATACCCCGTTTACGCGCTGACTCCCGTGAAATAAAACACTAGCGAAATGAGAACGCTCTACCAATTTCATGGCGGGGTACACCCGCCGACCAACAAGGCGCAATCGGCGCGCGCGCCGATTGTGCCCGCGCCGCTGCCAAGCAAGCTGGTGATCCCGTTTCACCAGCACGTCGGCAATATGGCCAAACCGCTGGTAAAGGCCGGTGACCGTGTGCTGAAAGGCCAGTTGATCGGTATGCCCGAGGATGGTGTTTCCAGCGCGGTGCATGCCTCTACTTCGGGCACGATTGCCTCGATAGGCATGGAAGTCGTCGCACACGCCTCCGGCCTACCGGATTTGTGCGCCACCCTGATTCCCGATGGCAAGGATGAATGGGCGATGCATGAAGGGATGGACTACCGTAGCGCCGCCGATGCGGATGTGCGCTTCGCGCTGCGCCTGGCCGGTGTGGTTGGCCTGGGCGGCGCGGTGTACCCCAGCGACATGAAGCTGCGCACCGGCAGGCACAAGATCAAATCGCTGGTATTGAACGGCGCGGAATGTGAGCCCTACATCACCTGCGACGATAGGCTGATGCGCGAGCGCGCCGCAGAAATCATCCGCGGCGCGGAAATACTGCGCTTCGCACTGGATGCCGAAGAGGTATTGGTCGGCATCGAAGACAACAAGCCGGAAGCGATTGCCGCGATGCGGCAGGCTGCCGCCGCCAGCAGCGACAAAATCGAAGTTGTCGCCGTGCCGACCATTTACCCTGGCGGCGGCGCCAAGCAACTGATCCGCGTGCTCACCGGCATCGAGATTGCGGCCGGCGTGCGCTCCACTGAAAAAGGCGTGCAGTGCTTCAACGTCGCCACCGCGCTGGGTATTTACCGCGCGATCCAGTTTGGCGAACCGCTGTTGTCGCGCATCGTGACCGTGACGGGCAACGTCAGGAATGCGCAAAATTTCGAGGTGCTGATCGGCACGCCGGTAAACGAACTGGTCGCGCTGGCGGATCCGCTGCCCGACACCAACCACTACATCATGGGCGGGCCGATGATGGGCATCCCCTTGCCTTCGGCGCAGGTCTCGGTGGTGAAAGCCACCAACTGCATTATCGCCGCCTCGGATAAATTGTTTCCGCCAGCACCCCCGCCCATGCCCTGCATCCGCTGCACGCGTTGCGCCGATGCCTGCCCGGCCGATTTGCAGCCGCAGGATTTGTACTGGTTCGCCAAGGCCAAGGAATTCGGCAAAGCGCAGGAATACCATTTGTTCGATTGCATCGAATGCGGCGCGTGCAGCTACGTCTGCCCCAGCCACATCCCGCTGGTGCAGTATTACCGTTTTGCCAAGAGCGAAATCTGGGCGCGCGAGAGCGAAAAGAACGCCGCCGACAAAGCGCGCGAACGCCACGAATATCGCGAATACCGCATCGAGCGCGAGAAGCAGGAAAAAGCCGACAAGCTGGCCGCCAAGGAAAAAGCCGCCCAGCTTGCCAGAGAACAAGCCGCCAAACCGGCGCAGTCCGCCAGCGTACCAGCTACCACGGATGCCAGCTCCGAGGATGCCGTACAACAAAAAATTCAGGCGGCGATAAATCACGCCAAACAACAGGCCGCCAGCGTCAAGCCGAAAAATATCGAACAACTGACCCCGCGGCAGCAAGCGGAAATTGCCGAGATCGAAGCGCGCCGCGCGCATATCCGCGAGCTGGCTCAGTCTCACGTTGATCACCCCCACGTCGATCATCCCAAGGAAGCCCCTTAATGTTTTTTTCACCCTTCATCAGCAAGCAGGACACCGTCTCGCAGATCATGCTCAAAGTGCTGCTGGCGCTGGTTCCCGGCATCGCGCTGTATGTCTGGTACTTCGGCCCGGCGATTCTGGTATCCATCACGCTGGCCAGCATCACCGCGCTGGGTACCGAGGCGCTCATGCTCAAGCTGCGCGACCGCCCGATCGCGCCGTTCCTGAAAGACAACAGCGCGCTGCTCACCGGCTGGCTGCTGGCGCTGTCCATTCCGCCGCTGGCGCCGTGGTGGCTGATCGTGGTCGGCACCGCGTTCGGCATCGCCATCGCCAAACACTTGTACGGCGGGCTGGGCAACAACCCGTTCAACCCGGCGATGATAGGCTACGCCGTGCTGATCATTTCGTTTCCGGTGCAGATGACACACTGGCTGACGCCGCACGGCTTGGGGCAAGTCGAGCTCGGCTTCATCGACCAACTGGGATACATGTTCGCCGGTGTGCTGCCCGATAGCCTAAGGCTGGATGCCATCACCATGTCCACCCCGCTGGATACGCTGAAGACACGCTTGCATCTGGACGAGCCGATCAAACAGATTTTTGGTTTGCCCATTTATGGCCATCTGGCTGGACATGGCAGCGAAATGGTGGCGCTGGGATTTTTGCTCGGCGGCCTGTATCTGCTGGCCGTGCGCATCATCAGTTGGCACATTCCTGTCGCATTTCTCGGCACGCTGTTCGCCACTGCCAGTATTTTCTATTTGATAGATCCGGCCCACTATGTCGCGCCGCTGTTCCATTGGTTCTCCGGTGCGGCGATGCTGGGCGCGTTCTTCATTCTCACCGATCCGATCAGCAGTCCGACCACGCACAAAGGCAAACTGATTTTCGCCGCAGGCGCGGGATTGCTGACCTATTTGATCCGAGCTTTCGGCGGCTTCCCGGATGGTGTGGCGTTCGCCACGCTGCTGATGAACATTTGCGTGCCGCTGATTGACGCCTACACGCAACCCAAAGTATTCGGCAGGAAAGATAAGGCGGATGGCAAGGACGGGGGGCAGCCGTGAGACGCACCATGGCGAAAGCATCGCTTTACACCGCGCTCAACCTGCTGTTTTTCGCGTTGATCGGCACGGCATTGCTGGCCGTAACTTACAACCTGACGCATGACGCCATCGCGCGCAGCGAAGAGAATGAAAAGCTGAAACTGATTTCGCAAATCGTGCCCGCTGCGGCTTACGATAACGACATCATGAAAGACACCACGCAACTCGCACCGGACAAATTGCTGGGCACCAGCGAGGCGACGGTCGCCTATCGCGGGCGCCTGAAAAATCAGCCCTCCATCGCGGTGCTACAGGCCATCGCACCGGATGGTTATAGCGGCAAAATCAAGCTGATTATCGCCATCCGCAGCGATGGCAGAATCGGCGGCGTGCGCGTGGTGGCGCACAAAGAAACGCCGGGTTTGGGCGATTACATCGAAATCGCCAGGAACAACTGGATCACCGGCTTCAACGATACCTCGCTGGAAAACCGCAAGACCGCTGACTGGAAAGTCAAAAAAGACGGCGGCGCATTCGACTATGTGGCCGGCGCGACCATCACCCCGCGCGCCATCGTGAAAGCGGTACACAAGGCTTTGCAGTATTACGCGCAACATCGCGATGAATTGTTTGCCGGCGCAGGAGCTACGCCCCCCGAAAAGGAAAAAGGAAAATGACCTATCAAGGAATGAAAGACATTTTCTACAACGGCCTGTGGAAACAAAACACCGGCGTGGTGCAACTGCTCGGCTTGTGCCCCTTGCTGGCTGTCAGCAACTCGGTCGTGAACGCGGTCAGCCTGGGCTTGGCCACCACGCTGGTGATGCTATTGTCCGGCGCGGCGATTGCGCCGATCCGGCAATTTATTCCCAATGAAGCACGCATCCCGGTGTTTATCCTGATCATCGCCGTGCTGGTCACCGCGATACAGTACGCGATGAATGCCTATCTGTATTCGCTGTATGTGGTGCTGGGAATTTTTATCCCGCTGATCGTGACCAACTGCATCGTGCTGGCGCGCATCGAGGCATTCGCGTCCAAAAATCCCACGCTGGAATCCGCGCTGGACGGCATGGCGATGGGTCTGGGGCTGACCGCGGTGCTGGCGGTATTGGGCGGCATCCGAGAAATTTTCGGGCACGGCACCTTGCTGTCCGGCATTGATATGGTATTTGGCGAAGCGGCAAAATCCTGGGTGATTACCGTAGTACCGAATTATCACGGCTTTTTGCTGGCCATTTTGCCGCCCGGCGCGTTCATCGTGCTGGCCATGCTGATCGCGCTGAAGAACTGGCTGAACCTGCGCGCCGAGCGCAAAGCGGGCGGCGACAGTGCTGCTGTCGCACCAGTGGGTGGTGGGTGAGGTCGTTGTTCAGAACCCTTATTTAGTCAGCGAGATGAACAGTTGCGGCAACTTCTCCGGCAACTGTGATACCTGGTCGATGATGGTGTATTGTTTGCCGAAAATATCTTTGACATATTCATCGGCCTTGGGGTCGAGGTTGATGCAGTAAGTGTAAATGCCTTGCTGGTCCAACTCTTTCACCGCTTGCCGCGTATCTTCGATCAAAATCCGCCCATCCTTGCTGTCCACGTCCGACGGTTCGCCATCGGTCAGGATCAGCATCAGTTTTTTGTCGGCTTGCTGTTTTTCCAAATAGTGCGCGGCATGGCGCATCGCCGCGCCCATGCGCGTGGAATAACTGGCTTCCATCGCGGCCAGCCGCCCCTTTACCGTATCGCCCCAGCCTTCGCTGTAACCCTTGATGTGCAAGTAACGCACATCGTGGCGGGTATTGGAATGAAAACCGGCGATGGCGAACGGGTCGCCCAATTTTTCTATCGCCCAGGCCAACAACGACACCGCTTCCTGGCTCAATTCGAGGATGGTTTGGTCGCAGCCCGCCGCTTTTTCGTTGAGCGATTCCGACAAATCCAGCAATAACATCACCGCGATATTCCGCCCGCTGGTCTTGTGGCTCATATTGATGCGCGGGTCGGGTGTCGCGCCGCTCTTGTAGTCGATCAGCGAACGCAGCGCGACATCCAGATCCAACTCGCTGCCTTCTTCCTGATAGCGGATGCGTACTTTGTCCTGCGGCTTGAGCAGGTCGAGCATTTTCTTTAGCCGTTTGGCCAAGGCAGAATGTTTGGCCAGCAATCTGTCAATGTCCGTAGCGTTGCCGTTAGGATGCAGGCCCTCGTAGACGCTCACCCAGTCCGGGCGGTAGCTCTGGTTGTGGTAATCCCACTCGTGGTAATGGCGCGGCGGCAGCCCCTTGAGTTCCTCGCCCGGCTCGATCTTGCGCGGCTCATCGAACGCCTCTTCCTCGTCGCCTTCCTCGATGAATTTCCACATCTGGCGGTTGTCGTCGCGGTAATCGACCACCGTATCCTTGAAATGGATCTTGGCGAGCTGGTCGCTCTGGCGGCGTGTTTTGGCCACGAACGCGATTGCCAGGTCGGCAATCTCTTGGGTGCTCATCTCGCTCTGTTGCATCGACACATGAAAGCGTCGCGCAAATTCGACAATATACGGGTTCTGGTAAGTGTGCTGCGGGTCGAGTATCGCGCGCGACAGCATCGCCAGACGATGGCGCAAGCCCGATTCCAGCTCGGGATCGCAGGCGTCTTCCGCCGGAATCGGGTGCAGCGCCATGAAAATGCGGCGCAAGCCGGGATACTCGCGCATCGCCAGATATTCCACGCGCGAATCTTCGAGGAACTCCACCGCCATGCGCTGGAACGGGCTGAAGTTATCGGCAAAAATGGCCTTGGTCCAGCGGCGATGCCCGGCAATATGCGCCAAGACTGCACGATAGCGGTCTATGCCTGTGACCCGTTGCTGCCCATCCTTTTTGACGCCCCTCACCCCCAACCCCTCTCCCGCCTGTGGGAGAGGGGAGATGAAGTCGTTATACACGTCCGGCAGCCTGATACCGAGCTTGTCGTAATAGGGGATCGGCTGGCGCAGGATGTCGTATGCGGTGGAGTAGGGTATCAGCAGATTTTCTTCATTCCACAACCCGCGCAAATACATGTCCAGTTTGCGCTCGTTATCCACCAGCAATGTGCCGTGCCGCTCGCGCTGCAACACCGCGCGGCTGTCCGCCGATTGCAGGGTGAAGTAATCAATTTGCCTGTCCGGGTGATCGTTGTAGTAACGCACCCCGTAGTCCACCCAGCTTCTCAGGCCAGCAAGGGAAAGCTGGCCTAGCAGCACTGGAATATGCTTGAAAAACTCCGGCAATCCGGGGCTGGGAAAGGTTTGATGGATACCGTGGATCGAGCCGGTGGTGCGCTCCATAAAGCCGGTCACGATATCCAGATAGTCGCGTATCTGTTCCCGCGAATGCAGGCGCCGCGCGGTGGCCGGCAACGATTGCAGGAACGGCGTGATCGCCTTGCCGTTGGGCGATTTCCACATCTTGTGGATGCACTCCATAATGGCCGGCAGGGTATTTTCACCCAGCGTTTTAGCTACCTGAGGCCATTCTTCCAAAAAAATCAGGATAGGCTCGGCGCCGCGCCCCATCTTGCCGAGGAAGCTGGCATTCTCGATATAGGCGTCTACGCCTTCTTTGGAAAGCTTGGCCAGCGCCTCGCGCATGCAGTCCGGGAATACCGGCCCGACGCGCGGGAAGCCGCAGTCGAGCTGTTTCCAGTAACCTTCGAGTTCAGTGGGTATGGTCGTGGTTTCCATGATTTTCGGCGGGCTGCTGTAGGTCGTGCTTTAGCCCGATCTACAAATATATTTATCCAAACACCGCATCAATCGCGTGATCCAACGTATCGCGGATATCCGCATCGTCGGTAATCGGGCGCACCAATGCCATGCGGCATGCATCGCGCGGCTCCACCCCGCCTTTAATCAGCGTGGCCGCATATACCAGCAAGCGCGTCGAAATTCCTTCTTCCAGCCCGTGCCCCTTCAGGTTGCGTGCCGCCACACCAATTTTGACCAGCTTGGCGGAAATTTCTTCGCTCATACCGGTTTCCTTGGCCACGATGGCGGTTTCCAGTTTGGCGTCGGGATAATCGAAATCGAACGCGGTAAAGCGTTGCTTGGTAGATTGTTTCAAATCCTTCAGCAAGCTTTGGTAGCCGGGGTTATAAGAAATCACCAACTGAAAATCGGGGTGCGCCGAAATCAGTTCGCCCTTTTTGTCGAGCGGCAAAGTGCGTCTGTGGTCGGTCAGCGGGTGTATCACCACCGTGGTGTCCTGGCGCGCTTCGACAATTTCGTCGAGATAGCAGATCGCCCCGATCCGCGCCGCAACGGTTAACGGGCCATCCAGCCAGCGCGTGCCGTTGGCATCCAGCAAGTATCGCCCGACCAGATCGCTGGCGGTCATGTCTTCATTACAGGCCACCGTAATCAGCGGCTTGTTCAGCTTCCACGCCATATATTCGATAAAGCGTGATTTGCCGCAGCCGGTCGGCCCCTTCACCATCACCGGCAGGCGCGCCGCGTAAGCTGCTTCATAGAGCGCGACTTCATTACTTTGCTCTTGATAGAACGGCTCCTGCTGTACTTTGTATTGATCTTTATCAGTCATGTTTCCCCCATACTTGCCACGCAATTGCGTGGCCTGAACGGTTTCAGATTTTTTAAAAAAACGCCCCCAGCAAGTGGGGGCGCATTTTTACCACTTGGATACAACCTGCTTACTTGTGTACGCCCAACTTCTCGCGCCAGCCCGGGAAAATTTTGTCCGCATCTTTCGGGAAAGATTCGAATGCGCGCGCAAATTCCTTGTGCTCCTTCGCATACTGAATCGGATCCGAACCGGATTTCCAGCATTCGTAGGCTTGACGCAAGGAGACTGCACCCG